>CAZHSU010000009.1:0-12443 GCA_964535095.1 uncultured Candidatus Saccharibacteria bacterium
AACTCATTTGAAATGACAGATGCAATCAAAGGAAGGGTTACCCTTAGAGAAAATGATATGGATACAGTATTGCTCAAATCTGATGGTTTTCCTACATACCATTTTGCACATCCAATAGATGATACATTAATGGAAATAACAATGGTAATTAGAGGAGAGGAATGGTTTGCATCGGTGCCGTTGCATCATGAACTTTTCCAAAAACTTGGATTTAAGCAGATACCATATATGCATTTCTCAACATTAATGAAATTAGATAATGAAGGGAAGACAAAGAGAAAGTTAAGTAAGAGGAAGGATCCAGAAGCAGATGTACAGTATTATATTGAAAATGGATATCCAAACGAAGGTATTCTTCAATATCTTCTTACTTTGGCAAATTCAAATTTCTATGATTGGAAAATACAGAATCCAGATAAAGATTTCAATGAATTCCAATTAAAATTTGAGAAGTTTAATAAAGCAGGTGCTCTCTTTGATATCGTCAAGCTAGAAGATATCTGTAAGGATTTTATCTCAACTCTCTCTGCAGAAGATGTGTATGAGAGATCATTGGATTGGGCAAGGAAGCATGATGAAGGAACAGCAAAACTTTTGGAAGAGAATATGGAGTACTGTATAAAGATTTTTAATATTGAAAGAAGTGGTAATAAGATTAGGAAAGATATGGTGAAGTTTAGGGATTGTAAGGATCAGTTACGAATCTTTTTTGATAACACATTTAATTCTGAAGATTATGAAGATGTTTCGAATAGAATAGGTAAAGATTTGCAGAAAAATATTGTTGAGAAATATATTAATATATATAATCCAGATGAAGAAAATACTGTTTGGTTTGAAAATATTAAAAAGTTAGGAGAGGAGTTAGGATTTTGTTCGGACAGGAAGGAGTATGAAGCAAATAAAGAGAAGTATAGAGGTACAGTTGGGGATGTTGCGATGGTTTTAAGAGTTGCTATTACAAAAAGAACACAGAGTCCAGATTTGTATCAGGTTATGAATGTTTTAGGTAAAGAGAAAGTAGTGCAGAGACTGGAAGAATATACCTTAAAAATGGTATAATTAAGATGTGATGATGCCGGATCGTCTAATGGTAGGACGACGGTCTCTGGAACCGTAAATTCTAGTTCGAATCTAGGTCCGGCAATATCTTAATTGATAACAATGTGATAAATGGTAGAAGATTATAATGAGAAATCATATAGTGGGGTACAAGACCCATTTGATGGTTTTTTTGATAGCAGTGTTCCATCTGGCAATGAAGTCAAAGGACCAATCTTGGAAGCAGAGACTGATGAGGTTCAAAGTACATTTATCAACTTGAATGAAATAGAGGAATTTCCTAACTATACTAGTACGAAAGAATTTTACGAAGGCAGTAATTATGGTAGGGGATTAGGTGTAAGGGGGAATGAAAAGAACTTTCAGTACAAGGAAATCATAGAGGTCAATCCACTTAAAAATATAGTTGAAAACAATGTCTTATTTGGTATTGTTCAGAAGCAGATGCGAGGAATAAAAGTAATAGATCCTAAAGTCCCCGAGGCAAAGGCTACAACACCTCTTCTTACTGCAGGGGAGTTTTTACCCAATGGTTCTTTTGTTGGGATATACAGGAATACATGGAAATCTCGTGAAATACCAGCTGGAGAGTCAGCATTTTATAATGCATTTAACTCTCAGTGTCATGTCATAGAAACTGATTCTAGGGGTAATATTACAATTTTAACAATTAATCTTGCCCCATATGGTGAGATAAAATCCCCAGATAGAACATCATTAAATAAAAACTATCAGACTAAAATCCCGAAGATATCTTTCTCTCCAAACAAATATGCAGAAGAAATTGCAACTTTTGAAAATAATCCCTCAGCAGCAAAGCAGGGGATGTTGCATGAGATTTTTGACAGAATATTGAAAGAAAATTTTGAAGTTGGACGATAGATGATATAATCAATACACACAATGACCCAGATATCACTGGTGAGTGGGGAAAGAAAGATATATTAAGTATATATTTAGTAGAATCCCAAGCCTTTTTAATATTTTTCATTAAACAGGCTATGAGAGAATATTAGAAATAATATTCTAAAAATAGGGTGGTACCGCGAAATATTCGCCCCTTGTAGATATTAAAGAATATACAAACAGAAATTAAATATTGTATAACTCTTTAGTAAATACAAGGGGTTTTTTGTTAATGAAATAAATTAAAACTACAACAATATGTCAAAAGGATTAAAAAGTGTAAAACCAAACCAAGACTTTGTAGAAATGGAGAAAGAGGTAATGAAGTTTTGGAAGGATAATGAAATAGAGAAGAAATATGTGGAAAGAAATAGAGAATCCGAAAAGAAATTCTCTTTCATCGATGGACCAATTACAGCAAATAATCCAATGGGTGTACACCATGCATGGGGAAGGACGTATAAGGATATTGTGCAGAGGTATAAGAATATGCAAGGGTATGAACAGAGATTTCAGAATGGTTTTGACTGCCAAGGTCTCTGGGTAGAGGTTGGAGTTGAGAAAGAGTTAGGTTTTAATAGCAAAAAAGATATTCAGGATTATGGTTTAGACAATTTCACAAATCAATGTATGGCTAGAGTAAATAAATATGCTGCAGTACAGACAGATCAATCCAAGAGATTGGGTATGTTTATGGATTGGGATAATAGCTACTACACAATGTCCAAGGAGAATAATCTCGCCATTTGGAGATTCCTTAAATTAGTAAATGAGAAAGGTCTTTTGTACAAGGATAGATCTGCTACAACATGGTGTCCAAGATGTGAGACTGGATTGTCTCAGCATGAGCAGGCAGATGGATATGAGGTTGTTACAGATAAGTCTGTTTATGTATTTTTCAAATTGAAAACAGAAGGAAAGAAAGAAGAGTATGTCTTGGCATGGACTACAACACCATGGACACTCTCATCTAATGTGCTTTTAGCTGTAAATCCAGAATTAGGATATGTAAAAACAGATATTGATGGAAAAACAGTATATCTAGGTGAGGATTCTGCAAAAAGATTGAATCTAAAAGATGTTGAAGCAATAGATGTGAAGGAGTTAGTTGGAAGAGAGTATGAATCTCTCTTTGATATCCCTGCACAGGAGGGAATTAGGCATAGTGTTGTGGAATGGGATCAGGTAGATTCAAAAACAGGTTCAGGAGTTGTCCATATAGCACCGGGTTGTGGGCAGGAAGACTTCGAGCTAGGACAGAAGTTAGGAGCAGATATAATCTCACCTTTGGACTCCACAGGGCATTTTACAAACGGTTTTGGTAGTCTAGATGGAAAATATGCACATGATGTTGCAGATGAGGTTATTGAAGATCTTGAGAAGATGGGATTGTTGTATAAAACAGAGGAATATTCTCACAGCTATCCACACTGTTGGAGATGTCATACAAAATGTTTGTTTAAGTTGGAAGATAACTGGTTCCTAGATGTTTTGAAGATAAAAGATGAGCTTAAAGAAGCTGCAAAAGAGGTGGAGTGGTTGCCAGATTATGCAGGGAAGAGAATGCAGGGTTGGTTGGATAGCATGGGGAACTGGATGATTAGTAGAAAAAGATTTTATGGTCTTGCACTTCCTTTCTATGAGTGTGAAGAATGTGGCCATCTACATGTCGTTGGCTCACTTGAAGAGCTAAAAGAGATGGCTGTGAAGCCTGAATTAGTGGACAAGTTGGAAGATATTCATAGGCCATGGATAGATGAAATTGAGATTAAGTGTCCAGAATGTGGAGAGAGTGTAAAGAGAGTTGCAGATGTTGGTGACTGTTGGTTGGATGCGGGTGTTGTTCCATTCTCCACACTTAAATATTTCGATGACAAAGCATATTGGGAGAAATGGTTCCCTGCTGAATTTGTGACAGAAATGATTGAGCAGATTAGATTATGGTTCTATTCAATGCTTGTATTTAGTGTTGTCTTTGAAAAGAAAGCACCATACAAAAAGGTTCTCTGTTTTGCAGAGCTAAGAGATGAGAATAATGAGAGGATGAGTAAAACAAAGCCTAACTATGTGAATTTAGATGATGCCTCAGACAAGATGGGTTCAGATGTTTTGAGGTGGAACTATTCCACAGCATCCGTTGGAGCAAATATTAGATTTGGTTGGCCAACTCTTGAGGATGTTAGAAGAAGATTCTATCTTCAACTTTGGAACTCATATAATTACTTCGTGACATATGCTTTGCTAACAGAGTGGGATTATAAAAAGTATGATGTTAATAATACTCCACATCTGATGGATAAGTGGATGATTGCAAAGACAAAAGACTTAATTACAAAAGTGAATAAGTCATTAAATGAATATAACATGGCAACAGCATCTAGGGATATTGAAGAATATTCTAAAGACCTCTCACAGTGGTATATCCGAAGATCAAGAAACAGATTTAAGAATGGGGATAGTGATGCAATTGGTACTCTACATTACTCTCTAACTACACTTACAAAGCTTCTTGCACCATTTGTCCCATTCGTTGCAGAGGAGATGTATCAAAATCTTGTTGTAAATATTGGAATGAAAGATGCTAAAGAGTCAGTACATTTAGAGGATTTCCCAACTGTAGCAGAAGAAGATATAGATAGAAAGGTTTTGGAAGATATGCAGAGGGCTAGAGATATTGCTTCAAATGGCTTAAAGGTCAGGGAGAAAGCAAGACTTAATCTCAGGCAGCCACTATGCAGGGCATTTGTAAACGTTGAAAATGATGAATTAAGAGATATTGTGAAAGAGGAGATTAATGTAAAAGAAATTTTCTATTCTAAAACTCCAGAAAGTGGAGAGAATGTAGTTACAGAAGGAGAAGGGGCAAACTTCATTACAATAGATTGTAATTTAACAAGTGGGTTGCGAAATGAAGCATTAGTTAACGAATTCATGAGAAGATATAGGGATTACAGGAAGAAAAAGGGATTAAAGGTTGGAGATATGGTAACTGTATACCTAAAAGTGAATAGTGCTAATACAAAAAAGGTACTAGAAGATTATGTCGGAGAAAACCTAAGTGAGTTTAATGCCAAAGAAATAGTCTTTAGTGAAGATCTAAAAGAAGATATGGAGATAGAAGTTAATGGAGAAAAGATAGGAATAAGTATTAGTTAATACCTAATCTTTAGTAATATCTACTTCAATATTTGTAATCTTTTTGAAGGCTTCTGAAGCACTTTTTAATGAAGTACCACTAGATACTGCCAATTCACCTACAATGTTTCTAATCGCACCCTCAAGTTGCTTCTCAATGCTCACAGGAATAAGTCTTCCTTCTTTTTCTCTGCTCTGCTTTACATAGTTGCAGTATTGGACAATCTTGATAGTATCTTCAATCTTAGAACTCTCTTCCAACTCTTTAAAGGTATTAAGCATAAGATTAAAATCTTTTACCTTTGGATCTACTGTTGGCTTACTTTTCAAAATAGCAAGCTTCTCCTTAATCTCTTTTGTCATTAAAACAGGTCTAACACCCAATTTCTCAAGATTCTCAACAGGAGTGGAAATACTTAATAAACTTGTAATTAATTCAATCTCAAAATATTTCTTCTTCTCTCCTGCAAACTCAATCTCTTTTGTATCTCTAATCCAACCAGCTCCGTGGGAAGGGTAGAAAACTTTTGATCCAACTTTCAAATTCATACACTTGATTATGTAATCTTAGTTCTTTATTATACCACAAAAATGATATAATTAGATATGAATATATTGCTCATAGGTGGTGGAACAGGAAGTACAGTAGTATTGGAAGGTCTAAAGAGTTACAGAGACCTTAATCTTAGTGTTATTGTAGGAATGATGGATGATGGTGGAAGCAATGCGGTTGTAAGAGATGAGTTCGGTCTTCTTCCTCTTAGTGATATTAGAAAATCTCTACTAGCTTTGTATAATAGTGGGAATAATGAGGTTTTAAGGAAACTATTTCTTTACAGATTTTCAACGGGAGAGGGAATAAAGGGGCATACACTTGGAAACCTCCTGATGATTGCTATGACAGATATCCTTGGAGGTGAAATTGAAGCAATAGAGATGTTCAAAACACTCTTTGGAATCAATGGAGATATCATTCCTGTTACTCTGGAAAAAACCAAGCTAGTCGCAAAGTATAATGATGGATCCGTAGTTAAAGGAGAACACCTCATTGATGAGCCGAATGATGACAAGTTAATTACAAAGATATACTTAGAACCGAGAGTGAAAGCCACTCATAATGCACTGAAAGCAATTGCAGAAGCAGATTATATAATCTTAGGTCCTGGAGATATATATACAACAACACTTCCTAATATAGTTGTTGGGGGTATTAAAAAAGCACTAAGAGAAGCTAAAGGGAAAATTATCTATATTACTAATCTAACTAGTAAGAAAGGGCAAACAGCAGGAAGAACCCAGAAGGATTGTTTAAATATTATTGAGAAATATATTGATAGGAATGTAGATTACATATTGATTAACAATGGCATGTTACCAGAGAAAATATACAAGAGGTATGTGAAGAAAGGACAGCTAGTTATTGAAGATGATATTGTAGAAAATGATATTGCTTCCAAGGTTGTTAGGGCAGATTTTGTTGCAACGACAGCAATAAAGAAGGATAAAGGGGATGAGTTAGAGAGAAGTTTAATTAGGCATGATAGTCAAAAACTCTCTACGGAGCTCTACAAAATCTTTACCTCGAATAGACTAAGAATTACTAATATTCTTAGGACTTTTTTCTCCTACTACAAGAATTAGGGGATCATCTTTGCCTTCCAGTCCTTCTCTTACACTCACTCTCATCTCATTCTCTATTAATATATTTTTAAGATAATCAAGAGTGTTTTTCTTGCTAGGATGAAATTCAAAGATAATATTCTTAATGAAATTTAATTTCCCAGAATTTTTTAATTCTTCTAAAACCTCCCTTTCTGCTCCCTCAATATCCATTTTCAATAAATCAATATCTTTATTAATATATTCACTTAACCTTGCAACTTTAACCTTAATGGGAATAGTTTTTTGTTTTCCATTCCATGCATTTTTAATGAATCCAGATGTAGAGAAAGAGTTGTTCTCAGAGGAATCAATATAGAAATCTCTTAGGGAGTCCTTTCTTCCTAATGCATAATTCTCAATCTTAATATCCTTCAGATTATTAATGGCAATATTTTCTTCTAGCAGAGGGAAAATATTCGGATTTGGTTCGAAGGCTAATATCTTTGCATTTGGGTACTGTTTTTTGAAATATATACTTGCAAGGCCAAGATATGCACCAGCATCTATAATCTCTGGAGTATTGTTGTCTAACTTGATTTCATATATTTCATTAAAAAAGATCTCTTTCTCAAGAAGTTTTAATTCTTTCTGATTGAAATATGCTATTTCAAAATTTTCGATTTTAGTATATTTGGGGAACATATCTTGAGTATATAGTATTAGTAGGGGAATAAAAAAGGGTCTAGTTAAAGACCCTTTTCATTACATATTTCCAATTTCATTCATTACACCTTGGACTTTATTTGCCCAGTTGTCCGCATTTGGAGGACAGTATGAATAACTGATATATCTAGGAGTTGTTGCACCTTTGGAATAATATTTTCCAATTCCCTTAGATACTGCCCAGATACCTTCTGTCCAGCTTTCAAAACCACTTTTACCATATCCCCAAGCATTATGAGGTTTGAAGTTCTTCTTACCACCACCAGATTCTATAATTGAGATAGCAGTAACAATTCTGTAGTCTATACCATACTCATCTGCAGCTTTTATAAACTCTTCTGCATAGTCTGCGAGAGGAGATCCTCTTCCTATTAGATATTTTCTAACTTTCTCAACCTTTAGAGCATCTGGAATATAATGTTGTGAGTCATGTCTATATCCAACAGCTTGTATCTCTTCAACAATATTCTCTGTCTGAGAGACCTTAGGCATAATACTTACATCTTGAGATAAGTTTGCTTCTACTTGTGCAATAGGGTTCTTTTGAGAGATTGTATGAAGTATTACTCCCGTCAACATAAGGGCACTTATAATGCCCAATATTTTCTTATTTTGTAATAGCAGGTAATTCATAGTATTGTTATTAAATTTAATTAACTGCCAATACTACATTATACCACATTTTGTCCCATAGTATCAACTGGGGTTAGCTTTTACAATAATATGTGAGATACTGTAAGATACTATGAAGTATATGATAAATATAGATATGAGCTCTCCTAGGGCTCAGAGATATGAGCCTGTAAAGAAGAAAAAGGCTAATCTTCCTAAGATTGGGTTTAACAAAAAATTTCTTTTATTGTTAGTTGCTATTGCTTTTCTTCTTTCTAACTTAGTTGTATTTTTTGAAAATAAGCAGAGGTATTTGAGTTTTTTTAGTAATGTAAGAAGTATTGTTAGAAAAGTTGTTGTTTATGATACTTATACAATTTCTTTTGATGATACTGTTTCAGATACATTTAAGGAGTTGATGCAGGAGAATCTGCAGGATATCTCTTATGGTAAGAAGAATAGGTTTAAGTTTGTTAAGAACAAAGGGGATTTTGTTGTTAGTTCTAAGAAAGAGGAGGGAATGGGGGTTATTTTTAGTAAGGATATGATACCTGTTGGGCATATGTATTCTCTTTTGGATAATTTAACATTGGAGAGTTTGAAGGGGAGTAAGGTTTTTGTTTTGGAGGAGGATATTAAGGGTTATGTGAAGGATGAGTATGGTATTGATGCGAGTTTGGTTGAGAATAGTGATTTGTTGCTTGGTGAGTTGTCTAAGGATGATGGTAATATTGGTTTGGTGAGTTTTGGGGATTTGGATTCTAGAATGAAGATTATTCCTTTTGATGGGAAGTATTATTTGGATGATAGGGAGGGTAGTTTGAAGAGGAATTTGTATGCTTCTGTTGATCAGGAGGATAGGTTTATTCTTGGTGTTATTGAGCATAATTTGAATAAGTCAGGTGCAGTTTCTTTTGATAGGGAGAAGTTGGCAAAGATTAATATGTCTGGTGTTGTTGCGATTGCTAGGAATTTGGCATTTAAGATGGAGGCTGCTGGTGATAATGCTTATGCTGCTGAGTTTATTGGTGATTTCCTTGCGGATGCGGATTTGACTCATGTTTCTAACGAGGTTTCGTTTGTGGAGAGTTGTGTGCCAACTAGGAGCATGGCTTTCTGTTCTAGTCCTAAGTATATTGAAACTCTTAAGAAGAGTGGTGTGGATATTGTTGAGTTGACAGGGAATCATAATAATGATTATGGTGCGAAGCATAGTGCTAGTACGATTGAGATGTATAAGGAGTTGGGTTGGGATTATTTTGGAGGAGGTTTGAATATTGAGGATGCAGAGAAGATTTTGTATAAAGAGGTTAATGGTAGTAAGTTGGCATTTGTTGGGTATAATTATTATGATGCGATTTTAAATAATGCTGGTCCTTTGGCAGGAGAGAATAAGTCTGGAGCGAATGCTTATTCTGAGGAGAAGATGAAGAGGGATATTGCAGAGGCTAAGAAGAATGCGGATGTTGTTATTGTTTCTTTTCAGTTTCAGGAGTGTTATTCGTATCCTGATGGTGATGTTATTTATCCTATTTGTTATAAACCTGTTGGTGTTCCTGATCAGGAGGGTACTTTTAAGAAAGCTATAGATTTTGGTGCGAATATTGTTGTTGGTACTCAGGCTCATCAGCCACAGACTTTTGAGTTGTATAAGGATGGTGTGATATTTTATGGTTTAGGTAATCTTTTCTTTGATCAGTATCTTTGGATTGGTACTAGGCAGGGTTTGGTTTTGACACATTATGCTTATGAGGGTAAGTATATTCAGACGAAGGTTGTCCCTATTTATATGGATAAGGATTTTAAGGTTAGGTTAGCAACAAAGGAGCAGGGAGATCTGTTATTGAAACTTTTGAGGGATGCTAGGTAATGCTATTTCACTACATTGATGAAGATATTGTCCTGTTTTGTTAGTGATATGTCGTTTCCTGTTACTGAACCAGTTCTGTCTTCTGCTGTGTATTCAAACATACTGGAGCTTTTATTCCATAATGCTACCTGTTTTATTGAATCAAAGTTAGTATTTCCAAACATAGAATATGCCTTTTCTGCTTTGTTTTGGAATATGGATGTTGGGATTAAATTCCAACCAACTAGTTTTGATAGGTCTAATTCTGTTGGACTTATGGTATATCCTGTGGCAGTGAGGGATAATTCCTCAGATGCTAGCATTAGGTAGGTTTCCCCAGGTTCTAAATTGAAGTCTGTTCCGTATATCTTCCCATCTTTAAATTCTACTATTTTATCCCATTTGCCATTCTTGAATGAGGCTATTGTTGTTATTCTGTTTAGGGAGTATTTCATTAAACCATGGGCAGTATTTATCTGTTCCATGTTTGTATCGAAGACTTTGTATGTTTTTATGAAATTTATTCCAGGTGTTAGTTTGTATTGGAAGCTTGTTGTTTTACATGAGTTTACAGGAATATCTTCCATTATTGAGCCATTGCATGTATCTGATGTTGTGGTTGAGAGTTTCCCTTCTGTCAAGCAACATACTTTTGGTTTCTCCTCTACCTCTTCTGTGCAAACCATTCCACAAGCGACATCTTTAAAATAGTTCCCGACTTTTATACTTCCTTTAAAGCATTCACATCCACCAACATCTTTGCATGTTTGTCCTACTAATATATCATCTTTCCCTGGTATTGTATCTTGACCCGAGCAGTTTACATCGGGGTCTGGAGTTGGGCTAGGCGTTGGAGTAGGTGTAGGTGTTGGTGTTGGTGTAGGGGTTGGTGTAGGGGTTGGTGTGGCTGTATCTGTACATTTTACTCCACAAGCTACATCTTTAAAATAATTCCCAACTTTTATACTTCCTTTAAAGCATTCACATCCACCAACATCTGTACAGGTTTGACCAACTAATATATCTGCTTTCCCTGGTATTGTATCTTTACCAGAACAATTTACATTAGGGTCTGGAGTAGGGTCTGGTATTGGCGCAGGTGCCGGGCTTTCCGTTTTCCAACGAACAGTACACTTGTTATCTTGAAATGCGTTACTCTTTATATGATATTCATCACAAGTTTGTGTACTTCTTGTACCTGTACACTTTGCTCCATCTTTAATATAACAGAGAGGATCGTTTTTACATGAATTTTCTGATGTGTACATTCCTCGTTTGGCACAAGAGGTTGTACCTTTGGTACTCTTACATTTTTTGCTTGAGTCATTTGGCTCAAAGTACCAGCAGGTATATTCTGTTGGAGTTGGTGGTGGGGTGGGTGTTGGAGCAGGGTTTGTTCCACTTGTTTTTCCTTGACAATCTCTATATATCTGATTTGTTACCTGTTTAGACCTATTACAAGCATTTGAATTTGCAGAAACATTCCATGGCCATGCTGGGAAAGTTTGGCTCTGTCCACCTAGCCATCCATAATATCCTCTAATATCCGTTATATATCTTTTTCCTTCCACTATATTTGAATCTGTGCAGTCCCCTCTCGCATACTTAGTTGCCCACCTCTGTTCTTCAGAAAGTCCTTTGTTCGTGCAATAACCTGAAATGTATCCATCAGCCATCTGTACGGAGAGAAGATGATCTAGTTGTGCAGAAAAGCCAACTATCGGATCACTGGGTCTGTGTATCCCAAAATCTTCAACTTTTGCTGTATACTTGCCATACATACTTGATGCTGACTCATGAACCCAAAGGGTAAGAGGAAGTGCGGGATTTACACCTTTCTCTATAGATCTACAATATACATCTTCGTAACATTCTGTTGCATGATGCCCTTTGCAGCCTGCAATTAAGATAGGACCAGTTGTTCGAGTTTCCATTAGGCTAATAAGGCCGTTTTTCTTAGGGTTGTATTGGTTATCATTTACTGTAATATTTGTTTTACAATTTGGTGCGCTTGCAGCATAAGTAGGGGAGGCAATTTTGAAAAGATTAGATTCTAGTTCCTCTTTTAGAATCATAGAGGGAATATATTGTGCATATTCCTTTACGGTATATTCTTTATCTTTCAAATCTAATGCCCAAGTATCCTCATTTGCAGTATATATCATCTTATTTTCACCTTTTTCTTCAAATAGGATGAAAGAACCTCTATTACTTTCTCCAAGTACTACTTCGGGTAGCTTTATTTCCTTATCAATACTCTTTGTTTTAAATTGAAGCTCATAATCCCAATTCTTCTTAGGAGTTTGTATGTAGAAAGAATAGGTGGTATTTGGCTCTAGATTCTCTAAAGATACTTCGGATACAAGATTTTTTTCTTTTATATTCTGATACAGATTTGAAGTCTTGCCGATGTCATATAATGGTGTGTCATTGTTTTTATAAAGAAGTGTACTATTTACCTCTTCATTGTTCTTCCAATATATTTGAGCTGATGTGCTGGAGATATTTGCAACTATTATTTCTGAAGGTCTTTCTTTAAGAATACTTAAAGTGT
>CAZHSU010000010.1:0-12208 GCA_964535095.1 uncultured Candidatus Saccharibacteria bacterium
ACTTCTTCACTTGGTGATATGATACAGAAGCACAAAGTAGGGGAGGAAGTTGAAGTAAAGGTATACAGAGCAGGTGAGAATATAGATATGAAAGTGAAATTAGGAGAAATGGAATAGGATAAACCTTTCCTTTTTTCTAAAATCCTTAATTATCTCTTTCTTAATATCTTTCGTATAGTCCATTAAGTCCGAAAGGGTAGAGGGCTCAATTTCAATAAGCAGAAAGGTATTTTTCCTTGCTTTCTGTAATATATCAAATAACTTTTTGTAGTAGAAAAGTCCATCATTGCCCCCTTCGAGTGCAATCTTTGGCTCAAAATTTCTCACACTCTTTTCTAAGTTTTCATACATTCTACTTGGAATGTAAGGAAGATTTGCAACCAAGAGAAGATTCTCTTCCAAATCTTCAACCCTAACTAAATCCTGCTGTATAAATCTAACCTTTCTGTTTCCATCATTACTCACCGCAACAACCAATGCCTCTTTGCTAATATCTATTCCAATAAATTCAATATCATTACCTTTGCATTCCTCTGCAATTGAAATAATTAAACAACCTGTACCAGTACCGATATCTATTACTTTCTCAATATCATTTTTCTCAATCAAATCTAAGGAAATATTTACCAACTGCTCACTCTCAATTCTAGGAATCAATGTGTCAGATGTGACACGAAAATTCTTTTCTCTAAACTCCGCAAAGCCTTTTATATATTCCCAAGGCTCCTGCTCTGAAATTCTTTTCAAAATGGAATCTAAGGGGATATTATTCGCAAGAGAGTAGGTATATATCTCATTTGCAATTCGGGAAATATCGAAGTAGCCAGCCTCTTTAAGAGTCTCCTGTATTTCAAAAATCTTTTTAAGATTCATCTTCCTCTTCCAAAAGTTGATTTTGGATAGCATCACGGATGTCATCTACCATCTCTTGAATATTGCCGTTTAGGACTTCCTCAAGGTTGTGCCATGAAAGCTTTACTCTGTGGTCTGTAATTCTACTTTGTGGGTAATTGTATGTTCTAATCTTCTCAGCTCTCATAGAAGAACCAATCTGGGATTGTCTCATATTGGATCTTTTAGCCATCTCCTCCTGTTTTCTTAAATCGTAGAGCCTAGATCTAAGGATTGCCATAGCTTTTTCCTTGTTCTGCTGCTGATGTTTTGTTTCTTGACAGCTTGCGACAATACCAGTAGGGATATGTGTAATTCTAACTGCAGAGTCTGTCCTGTTAACACACTGTCCACCAGCTCCAGAAGCTCGCATAACATCAATTCTTAAGTCCGCAGGGTCAATTGAGATGTCGACATCTTTTACTTGTGGAAGGATGGCTACAGAGGCTGTAGAAGTATGGATTCTTCCTGAAGACTCCGTTGAGGGAATTCTCTGTACTCTATGAACACCACTCTCATATTTAAGATTCTTAAACACATTCTTTCCATCAATCTGTGCAATCACCTCTTTATATCCACCACCTTCTGTCACATTGCTCTCGATAATCTGCATATCCCAACCATGGTTCAATGCATAGTTCTTATACATTCTAAAAAGATCTGCTGCGAAAAGGGCAGCCTCATCACCACCAGCACCAGCACGAAGTTCTAGAATTGCGGATTTATCATCATCCTCGTCTACAAACTTTCTTGCAATCTGGATTCTCTTAATCTCATTCTCCAACTCAATGATTCTCTCTTCTTGGTTAGAAATCTCCTCATTTGCCATCTCCTTCAATTCTCCACCTTGCTCGTTCTCTGCCATAAATCTAGCATCTTCCAAATCTGCAATTGCTTTCTGAATCTGTGAAGTTTTAATGGAGAGGTCTGAATAATATGCAAGATCTGTACCAATTTGTGAAAGATTCCTATTCCCAGAAGTAACTTGTGTATTCATCTCAGCTTCAAGTTCTGTAGCCTTCTCTTGTGCAGGGTTATCTTTATATTGTTTTTTCAATGCTTCAATATCCATCAGTAGATGATAACATTTTAAAATATTTGTGGGAACTTGTTACTTAGAGATTTTTGCGTTTTCAAGCATATCTCTGAGAGAGAGTGTAGTAGCTGGCTTTCCAGACATATTGTCCATCTTTTCTCTTCTCTTTGCCATCTTCTCTTTCTTTGTTGCAAAAGACATCTTCTTAGATTTTTCTAATCTCTCCTCGTACTTCTTTACTCTGTTATCTGTATCAACAATCTTCTGTTCTCCTGTGTAGAATGGATGGCACTTTGAGCAGATATCTACGGTTATATCCTCTGTCAATGTGGAACCAGTTACAACAACATTACCACATGAACATGTGATTGTGAGCTCATTATTATATTTTGGATGTATGTCTTTTTTCATAACTAAGGGGAATTATACAGCGAAAGAACTCAGAATGTCAACAAAGTGACAAAACGAACCCAAAACCGACCTGGTCTGTCAATTTCTGTACTTCCTATATAGATTAGTAGGTATTTTTCATGGAAATTTAACATTATTACAGGGGAAGAACCGATAACAATGTTAAAAAACGATTAAAAGTGCTTCTTTTTGTAAATACAGTACTGCAAAATTGACAGACCAGGTCTGTTTTAGCTATACTGTTTTCATACTTATATGAAGTACCCAACGAAAATACAGAACAGAATAAAGAGGATAGTGGGGCAGACTAATGGTGTTAGCAAGATGATAGAGAAGGGGGAGTCTGATATGAAGGTTATGACACAACTTCAAGCTTGTATTTCCTCTCTTGAGAGTTTGAAGACAGAATTGATTAAGCAACAGATGAAAGAAACCATGTTGGAGGATATCAAAGAGACCTTGGGACTTAAAGATTAAGATAGATATAACTGCCTTGTGTGAAATTTGGTATACTAGGGTATCTAGTTTTACTTTTAAGCTCTACATATATGAAAATAAAAAAGATAGGTTGGACAACATTTCTAATTTCGACTGATGGAATTTCACTTCTGACAGATCCATTGCAGATGAAGGAGGAAGGTCTTAATATTCCAAAAACGGAAGCAGATATCTGTATTTTTACGAATAAACCAGAGGGTAAATATGATGATAAGATTGGTCCTGATAAGAGGGGGAAGATTATGGAGATTTTTACACCCGGAGAATATGAGGTTGGTGGCCTTATGATTAGGAGAGATTTCAATGAGGAATTTTACATTATTGATGAGAAGAATCTCAGAGTTGTTTATATGGGTGGTGTTTCAAAGGGTTTTAATCCAGAGAAGGCTAAGAATCTTGGTGATGTTGATGCTTTGATTATCCCTGTTGGTGATGGTGATAGCTTTATGGATTATGATACTCTTGAGAAAGTTATTTCATACATTGATCCAGCTATTTTAATCCCTTGTGCATATAAAGAAGAGGGAAAGAAGAGTACAGGAATTAAGACAAAAGAGGAATTTATAAAGCATTTTGGTTATGCGAATGCGACAGATGAGGGTTTTGTGAATCTTGCAAGAAAGAGAGTGGAGGAGGAGCAGAAGAGTGTACAAGTAATATTTTTGAAATAAAATGAAGGAGAAACAACTACCACAAAATGTAGAGGTTGAGAAATCTCTTTTAGGTTGTATGTTGATGGATAAGGATGCCATTATTACTGTCTCGGCTTGGCTTTTACCTGAACATTTCTATGCTATTAAGCATCAGATTATATATTCTGCAATTTTGGATTTGTTTAATAATGCTCTCCCAGTAGATCTGGTTACGATTGTAGACAAATTGAAGAAGCAGAAAAAGTTAACAGCTGTTGGTGGTGCGGCTTATGTGTCTGAGTTGATTACAACTGTTGCAACTTCTGCTCATGCAGAGGAGTATGGTGAGATTATTAAGGAAGCAGCAATCAGGAGGGGCTTGATTACTGCGGGTGCAAATATTGCGGCTTTTGCTGCTGACGAGGGGAAACCTATTGATCAAGTTATAGATAAGTCTGAGAAGGAAGTTTTTGATGTTGCTCAAACAGGTACAAAGGCAAATTTTGTCCATATCAAAGACCTTCTTAAAGAAGCATATGAGAGAGCGGAGAGAGCAGAGAATGATGAGGCATATTTGGGGATTTCAACAGGGTTTAAGGATTTAGATGAGCTATTAGGAGGTTTCCAGAAATCTGACCTAATTATCCTTGCTGCTAGGCCATCCGTTGGTAAGACATCTTTGGCATTGGATATGATGAGACATGCCGCTTTGGCAGAGAAGAAGACGGTAGCTTTTTTCTCTTTGGAAATGTCCAAAACACAGATTATGGATAGATTGATGGGTATGCAGTCTAATATCCCTTTTTGGGAGATTAGGACAGGGAGATTGGATGATAAGAAATTCATGAAGCTTGCTAGCACAATGGGTGAGTTGGGTGATGCGAATATTTTCATTGATGATCAAGCAGGACAGCATGTGAATGCAATTAGGACAAAGGCTAGGAGATTAGCACTTGAAGGAGGAGTGGATATTATTTTTGTTGACTATCTTCAACTTATGCATGGGAATAATAGGGATAATAGGGTACAGGAAGTTGGAGAGATTTCGCAGGGATTGAAAGCAATTGCAAAGGAGTTGGATGTTCCAATTATTGCACTTTCTCAGCTTTCTCGTGCCATTGAGCAGAGGCAGGGGAGGAGACCACAGTTGTCTGACCTTAGGGAATCTGGATCTATTGAACAGGATGCTGATGTGGTTATGTTTATTGATAGGGAGGAGACATGGAATCCTGACACAGAGAATAAGGGGATGGGTGAATTGGTTGTTGCAAAGCATAGAAATGGTCCTACTGGTACGATTAAACTTGCATTTAAGGCAGATATTGCAAGTTTTAGAAATCTGTATAAAAGTGATAGATAAGTCTCTAATAGAAGATATTCCCAAATATACGGTTTTCTAGTATAATCCCAGTATGGTCGAGTGGTGGAACTGGCAGACACGCGGGACTCAAAATCCCGTGCTAGCAATAGCATGAGGGTTCAATTCCCTCCTCGACCATTTTTAAAATAAGAGCAAATTAAGATGGAAAAAGCTATCTTAGATTTTTTCGAGGGCCTTACGAGAATAGATTTCAACTTCGTGTGGACTTTATTAGGTGTTGTTCTCGCAATATTCTGGTTTGTAGTTCTGTATTGGGTCTGGTTGGATTCTGGAGATAGAACATCAAGCACTCTTGCTAGAGTAGGGTATGTCCTATTAGCAACAATCCTTTTTATTCCAGGGCTAATAATCTACCTCTTAATCCGTCCACCACAGACAATAGAAGAGATATATTGGGCAGACTTAGAGAGAAGATATCTAAAATACGAAACCTCTGAATTAGGAGATTGTCCGAAATGTGGGACACAACTCTACCCAGGATTTACATATTGTCCAAATTGTAGGCTTGTCTTGAAAGTCAAATGTCCGGATTGTGGAGTTGAAATGGATCAGAATTATAAATATTGTCCTTCTTGTGGGGGAACAATGAAGAAAAATGCAGAGCTTCCTGTGGAGGAAGAGGTTCCAACTAGAGAAGTTATGGAAGAGCAGATTCAGGCATCTAAAGATGAGGCAGTAGAGACAGTTAACTCCAAGAAAGTTAGATACATAGAGCAGGGTGGCATTGCTGAGAGGATTGGTGAAGGTTTTCTTAAACTCTTCTCTTCTTCTGTTTTTAAGAAAGATGAGAAGGAGATTAATGAAGAGGAAGAAAAAGGTAACGAACCTCACAAAAGAAAGAAAAAGAAGAAGCGAAGATAACCTCTTTGTGGTATCATACAGGTACTTAATTAACGAGTATTCAGTCAATGGAATGGTTGCTTAACAAGGTAAAAGATGGGATTCACTGGGTAGGACCAACCGTAACTCTCTTAATCATCATTGTCATTGGCCTATACATCTTTTGGAAAGAAGCATCTAGGAGCAGAAAGAACAATTCCTCCGTCTTCGATACATATTTCCTCTCTCTTTTGGGAGGGGTATTCTTTGCAAGAGTGGCACATATAATAATGTTTTCATCAGAATATTTTAGCAATATCTGGTATTGGCTCCCTTATGAAAAGTATGGAGACCAAGTATTCCTTTTTAGACTCTTACCATGGAGATTTATGAGAATATGGGATGGCGGATTAGACCTGCTATATCTTTTTGTAGGAATGACACTAATCCAAACATTCTGGGTAACAGTAAGAAAAAAATGGAAATGGAATGAGATGTTTCCTTCAATCTTCCTATCAAATGGAGCAATGCTAGGTCTCTCATTCTTCTTCCTTGGAGTTCAATGGGAAAATAATGTTTGGACAAACCTAGGTTTAATCCTTCTTGCACCACTTCTTCTTTTCCTAATTCTTCAAGTAGTAGTATTGAAATTTCAAAAAGGTGAAAACAAAGAGAGAGTAAGGGTTCTACTACAACTTCTCTGCTCCATAGTCACCATGCTTACAACTATCTTTGCATACTTCACACTTCCAAGACCTATTTCTCCACTTCTAACAATAGCTGTGGTAATATGGATGATTTGGGCAATAGTAGCCACAATATTCCATATGCGAACCTCAAAGAAAGAAGCAAATGTCACAATTGAAAAGGTCTCCTCAGTAAGGCCAGTAAATATTCCAGATCTTGTAAAATTACCAAGGAAATAATATGGAAATCAAGATAACAGATGAAAACATAGGTAAAAGATGTGATGTTGTACTTCTTAAATATCTTCATGAAAACGGATATGAAGATATCACAAGATCTTTCTTGCAGAATAATTGGGAAAACCTTGTTAAAATAAATGGAAAAGAAGCAAAAGTCTCATTCAAATTAAGACAAAATGATTTCTTAGAGTTTGATGAAAGCCAATTACAAGCAAAGATTCAAAATTCCATGCAAACAGATGAAATCTTACCTCAGCAAGGACCTTTGGATATTATCTTTGAAAACAACGATTTCATTATTCTAAACAAGCCTTCTGGTATTGTAATCCATCCTGGCATAAGACAGAAAGGAAATACCCTTGCAAACTATGTTGTCGGTTACCTTACATCAAAAGGAGAATATGACAGAAGTGTAGATAGGGGAGGAATTGTACATAGATTAGACAAAGGAGTAAGTGGCTTAGTTATCTTCGCAAAAACACTAAAATCCCAGAAATTTTTCCAGAAAAAATTCGAAAACCATGACATCTCAAAAGTATACCTTGCAGAAGTTAATTACAAGAATATTTCAAATGAACTCAGGGAGATGTTTGAAAACAACAATTTAGATATAAAAGAAGAATTAGATGCTTTAGAAAAAAAAGACTTTGTCTGTGATGAGAGTTGGTACAAAGTCGAAGGATATATGCACAGAAGCCGTATGAATAGGATGAAAATGCGGTTTGGTACTGAAAACAGAGGGAGAACATATAGATATTCACTCACATATGTAAAACCATTAAACAACAAGCAGGTTCTTGTTAAGATAGAGACAGGAAGAATGCATCAGATAAGGGCAAGTTTGGAATATTTAAGAATGAATATAATTGGTGATACATTATACGAGAGTCTGAGTGGCAATTCAGGTATTCCTGAAGAAATCGCTTTGAAATCAATACTCCTTTCTTTCGAAGATATGGATGGAGAGAGGAGAATATTTAGATTGTAAAATATTAAAAATGCCCCGTAAGAGAGTTCCAGTTAAAAAACAGTATAAGAGTGAGAAGCCTAAAAAGAAATTTCCCTTTCTGAAAATATTTTTTTCCTTGGCTCTTTCTGGATTCATTTTATATACAATATTCTTTGTTATAAATGTTTTTTCAGTTAATACAGTAGATATTACAATTCCCAACAATTCCACAAACTATCTTTTAGCTGGAAAAGGAGAGGATCTGGAGAAAACATTAATTGTGTTTGAAGAGGGCGAGGGAGACAGCAAGAAAGTTACAGATGTCTATGTATATTTACTTAATTCTGCAAAGAAACAAGAGCTTTTGTTATATATTCCTGGAAATATATACTTTGCAGGATTAGAGGAGAAATTTGGAAATGAGATTCCTGTTTCTACATTTAGATATGCTGGGGATTTTTTGCAGAAAGGAAGAGGTATGGAGTATGCCATTTGGCAGTTTAACCAGCTTTTTGGGTTTAAGAGTAACAACTATATCTTCATCTCTGCAGAGGGAAGTGAAGCATTCAATGAGGTATTTGGAGATACTTCTGAGGAGAGTGGGAGTATAGATAAATTAAAAGCATTCAATGAAGCCTTCTCATACAGGAAGGCTTTTACACATAGTCATTCTTTGAAGTTGCTAAATGAAAATATATACTCTAATTTCTCATTTCAGGGTGTTAGATTAAAGATTCAACAGGCAAGTATCCCTAATCCTAAATATAAAAGGATAGTGATGGATTATTCTGAGGATAAATATCTAAGAGAAGGGGAATTGATAACTGGTGATAAGATTAAAGTTTTGAATACATTGGAGAGTGATAAAGAATTTAAGAATGATTTGCCGTTAGTGTTGGACAGGAGTTTGGAATTGGAGAGGGTTAGAATAGAGGTGTATAACGGGAGTGAGATCGCGGGAGTGGCAGGAAGTATTGGTAGAAAAATTGCAAATTCTGGTTGTGATGTTGTTAGATATGGTAATGCTCCTGAAGCGATTGAGAAGACAAAGATTTATGTGTCAGACATGGAGAGGTTTAAGAATTCCTTTAAGATTGTTGATGATTCTTTGGAAATAGATTTTGAATTGGTGGATGGAAGGCCAGATTTTATGACAACAGGAGATATTGTTGTTATTCTTGGGAAGGATATTGAGGCTATGTATTCTTTTTAATTTGATATTTGAATAAATCATCGTTTTACTTTACAATTTCAATATAATATGGAACTAATAATTGCCCTAATAGTCACAATTGCAATATTGATAGGAGTACTAATCTTCCTTTTTAGACAGAAGCCTGAGGAGGAAGAGGTCTTTGATGATGTGAGGAATCCTGTTGTAATGCAGATTCTTGTTCCTAGGGAGAACGAGAAAGCAGCTCTTGCTGCAGAGCAGATGTTTGCCTCTATTCATGGAGTTTTGGGTGGAAGTACTAGGTGTGCAGATGTTATCAGTTTTGAGATTGTGTCTAGTGATGAAAATGGTATTAGATTTTTTGTAGTTGCACCTCAGAATCTTGCAAGATTTGTTGAAGGGCAGATATATGCCCAGTACCCAAATGCAGATATTGAGTATGTGCAAGATTATGCCCATCTTCCAGCAGAAAAAAGTAACATATTCGTAACAACGGGGGAGATTGAGATGGAGAAGGATTCCATTTTCCCAATTAAAACTTTTAGGAATTTTGAGGTTGATCCTCTTGCGGCTATTACGGGGGCGATGTCGGAACTTAATAGGTATGAGCAGGTGTGGCTTCAGGTTATAATTCGTCCTGTTTCTAACTATTGGCAGGCAAAATCTAAGGATTATATTACTGCAATTAAGGAAGGGAAGAGTCTGGGTGGCCCATCTTTTATTGAAGTTATTGGGAATTTCTTCAAGGGAATAGGAGATGCAATGAACACAGAGGAGAAACCCGCACAGAAAGAGATTGTGAAGCTTGCACCTGGACAGGAGGAGGAGTTGAGTGAGATTGCGAATAAGATGTTGAAAGTAGGTTTTGAATTTAAGATTAGAGTTGTAACAAAAGCTGAAGATTCAATTCGGTCTGAGCAGTTATTTCGAGATGTTGTTGCAAGTTTTAAGCAGTTTACTACGGCACATCTTAATAATCTTGTTTATGCCAAGCCAGAGGCAGATGGAAAGGAGCTGTATGGAAACTACTTGAGTCGTAATATTGGTGACCTTCAGGAGATTGTGAATATGGAGGAATTGGCATCTTTGTACCATTTGCCAAGTATTGCTGTGGAAACTCCTAATATTGCATGGAGTAGGGCTAGAAAGTTGGAACCACCTATGAATCTCCCTAAGTCTACAGAAGATAATGTTACAACTTTTGGTGAGACTTCGTACAGAGATACAAAAGTGCAGTTTGGTATTAAGAATGGGTATGACAGGCAGAGGCATTTTTATCTTTTGGGTAAGACAGGTTCTGGTAAGTCTACTCTTTTTAAGAATATGTTTATCTCTGATGTCTTGGCTGGGGAGGGTGCATGTTTTGTGGATCCCCATGGTGATACGGTTGAGGAGTTGTTGTCATATATTCCGCCAAATAGAGTAGAGGATGTTGTGTATTTTAATCCTACAGATGTTGATCATCCTGTTGGTTTTAATCTTTTGGAATTGAAGGATAAGTCGCAGAGAGATTTGATAGCGGATGGTGTTGTGGAGGTTTTTAAGAAGCAGTTTGGAGATTCTTGGGGCCCGAGACTCCAGTATATTCTTACTAATACCGTAGCGACCCTTGCAGAGGCTCAGGGGACATCTTTGTTAGCGGTTACGAGGATTCTTGTAGATAAGAATTATCGAAAATTTATTTTGAAACAATTGAATGATCCAATTTTGTATAAGTTCTGGGCTGAAGAGTATGCACAGATGTCTGAGAATAATAGGTTGGCAACAGAGGCAGTTTCTCCAATACAGAATAAGGTTGGTAGATTTATTTCTTCTGCTGTTACTAGAAATATTGTTGGACAAGTGAAATCGACAATAGATTTTAGGGAGATTATGGATAATAGGAAGATTCTTCTTGTTAATCTTGCTCAGGGTAGGTTGGGAGAGGAGACGGCATCTCTTCTTGGTGGTATGGTTATTACAAGGCTTCAGGCGACAGCGATGGAGAGGGTAGATATTCCTGAGTCTGAGAGGAAGGATTTCTTCTTGTATGTTGATGAGTTTCAGAATTTTGCTACGGAGTCGTTTGCAAAGATTCTTTCTGAGGCGAGGAAGTATAAACTTAATCTAACAATGACAAATCAGTATATTGATCAGCTTCCTCTTACTGTTAGACAAGCTATTTTTGGTAATGTGGGGACTTTGGCTTCGTTTGTTGTTGGGCAGGCAGATGCAGGAATCTTGGAGAAGGAGTTTGCCCCTATTGTTACTGCTGATGATTTGGTTTCTTTGGATGCTTATGCGATGTATATTAAGCTTTGTATTGATGGTATGACATCTATTCCTTTTAGTGCGAAATCTTTGCCTATTAGGTACCAGAAGTATAATTTGAGAGATGAGATTGTGGCTTCGTCTAGAGAGAAGTATGGGAAACCGAGAGCAGAGGTTGAGGACAAGATTATGAGATGGAGTAACCAGACATATAGTGAGAAGGGGAATAGGAGTAGTATGGAGAAGAAGGAGTCTACAGAGTAGGAGTGTGAACAACGAACCTGGTCGGTGAGTTTATCCTTATGCAGCGAGCATTAGTTGTTGTTTTTAACCCTTTTTTAATATTCTTATCGGATATTGACCTGTAATATTGTTAAATTTCGATTAAAACTGCTCACAAAACCATATAGAGAGAGTAGAAACTCGCCGACCAGGTTGGTGTGTGGTATAATCTTTCTATATATGTCAGGACATTCAAAGTGGGATACAATCAAACATAAAAAAGCAATTAATGATGCTAAAAAAGGTAAATCTTTTTCTAAAGTATCTGCACAGATAACTCATGCTGCAAAACAGGGTGGTGGAGATCCTGCAATGAATCCTACTTTGAGATTATATATAGATAAAGCGAAGGCAGTTGGTTTTGCTAATGATAGTATTGAGAAAGCAATTAAGAAGGGTACAGGAGAGAGTGGAGATGGCATTAATTTCGAAGAGATTACATACGAAGGATTTGGACCACATGGTGTACAATTGGTTATTGATGCTTTGACAGACAACAAGAATCGTACAGTTGCAGAAATTAGACAGTTGTTTGAAGGAATAGGGGGGAATATGGGAGATTCTGGTGCTGTTTCTTGGAATTTCGAAACAAAAGGATATTTTGAAATTTTGTGTGGTCATATGGAGAAATCTCCTAAGTATGGTGAGGCAGATTTTTTTGTAGAGGATAATCAGGAGGAAGTAGAACTTAATGTTATGGATCTTCCAGGGGTTTTAGATATTGAGACTTTTGAGGATGAGGGGAAGAAGGGTCTAGCTATTTATACAAGTTATGATAGTTTTGGTGCTGTTAGAGATGGTATTACAAAGCTAGGATATGTCCTTAGAGAGGCAGAGCTTGTGAAGGAGGCAAATATCCTAAAGAATGTGAGTGAAGAGGAGAGGGAGAAGATAGAGAATGCTATTGAGAAGTTTAATGATAATGATGATGTGCAGAATGTTTGGAGTGATATGGAGTA
>CAZHSU010000011.1:0-12206 GCA_964535095.1 uncultured Candidatus Saccharibacteria bacterium
GAGTATGCAACACAAAAAAGAGGTGGAACAGGAATCTTCACATTTAGAGTAACTGCAAAGACAGGTAATATTGCATGTGCAAGAATACTAAGAAAAGAAGATGAGGAAATTGTTGTGATATCTGAGAAATCTAAAGTCATTAGAGCAGATCTCAAAGATGTGCCAACACTTCAAAGGCAGACATCAGGAGTAAAGATGATGAATATCAACGATGGGGACAAAGTGGCTGCAGTTGCAATAATCTAGTGTCCATTGGTTCTTGTGATATTAAAATCTCTGTAATACTCATCACCAGAAAGCTCTACAATATTCTTTGCTAATTCGTCATAGCTCATCCAGCTATCATCTAAAACCTTTTCTTTTGTAAGTTTTCTCAAAAGTTTTTCTACACTTGCAAATTTCTTATCGTATTCGGACATATTCTGCTTGAAGATGTCCGAAATAATTAAAATATCGTCATGGGATAATCTCATATTTTTCATTACTAAATTTAATATCTTATTTTACCCCTTGCCCCAATATACTTCCTCACCTAGTGAATGCTAACTCTGTCTTGTATAATAAATACTATTTAATATCTAATATGTGTAGTAGAATAGGGCATGTTTAAAATACTCAGAGAAATAATTCTTCTTGCCATTAGTTTAGTTATCTCTGTAAATAACTCGCAAATTAACAACGACATAGATTCTGGAAATGAAACTGCGAACCAATCTGGTATTGAAGAAAACATTGAAACAGAGAGTATAGCCAAAGAAGAAGATAGTAAGCCAGAGCAATATGTTCCCCTTAATGGTTGGTGGGGATATCCAAAGGATATTAAAGTTGCAAAAAGAAGTGGTGATGACTTATTGGTATTAGTGAATAAAGAGTATAGATTGGAAGAGAGCTATGCACCAAAAGATTTAGTACCTGCAAGCAACGCAGGTATTCGGAAAGGGGAGAGTCATAAACTTAGGGAAATCGTTATTAATGATTTAAGAGAATTAGGAGAGCAGGCAAGGAATGATGGGATTGATCTAAGTGTGAGGTCAGCATATCGTTCGTATGCAGACCAGCTCTATACCTACAACTATTGGGTTAAAGTTAATGGGAATAATCCAAATGATGGAGACAAGGTTTCTGCTAGGGCAGGGCATAGTCAACACCAGCTGGGAACTGTTGTAGATTTTAGTAGTGCAGAGATACAAGATGGTATTGGTGGCCAATTTCATACTACAAAGGCAGCAAAATGGTTGGCAGAGAATGCTTGGAAGTATGGTTTTGTTATTGCATTTCCAAAAGGGCAAGAGAGTGTAACTGGATATAATTATGAGAGTTGGCATTATAGGTATATTGGGAAAGAGAATGCACAGGAGATGATGAATAGGGGAGAGATATTAGAAATCTATCTTAGGAATAAAAATAATTAATATTAGGTTTTCTATTCTGACATTCCTCCTTTTAATTAATGAAATATGGTAAACTACCTTTAATAATGGATAAGAAAAAGTTTTTGGAAAAAACAACTAAGGCATATTCGATACTAGGATTCGCGCTCCTTACCATCGCAATAGTAGCAATAGCAATTCCTGTATGGCCATATCTCTGGTACAGAATAAATCCAAATGAAACAAATAGGGATATCGAGAAAATTGTAAAAGAGATTACTCCAGAAAATATAGAAGCAAAGGAAAAGGGGATCTCTAATATACCTACACTAGACCCATCACTCCCAGAAGGCAAATTTGTCATAATACCAAAGATAAATGTGGAATCTCCTATTTCTACAAGCAAAGACTATAATGAAGGATTAAAACAAGGAACTTGGATTGTGGCAGACTACGGAAATCCAGAACAACCCAATCTCCCTATTATTCTTGCATCACATAGGTTTGGATATTCAAGTTGGAGTGCAGAGAAGAGGAATAAAATATCATATTACAATCTCCCTCAAACAGTGGAAGATGACAGAATTGAAATATATTGGAATCAGAGAAAATATAAGTACAGAATATATGCCTCAGAAGAGTCTACCTATATTAGCGATTACACCGCAGACCTCATACTATATACATGTAAATTCTTTAACTCCCCAATCCGTATCTTCAGATATGCGGAGCGAATGTATTAACACTTTCGGTTATTCTAATCAAAGGACTCAAATCCTATAGCATTGCATCTCGGGTCTAAATCTGTTATAATGCAGTATGAATAATTTATATAGAATAATAACTATGAAAAAAATATTAACAACTATCTTAACAATCGTTCTGTTAGGTTTAGCAAATACAAATATTGCACTAGCTAGTGGTGGAAACCCATATGGTCCATATAATCCATATATTCCACATGATCCACTACCAACAGGTTTTGGAGATACAAACATGTTCTATCTAGTAGCACTAGTTGCATTCACTACTGGAATGATCATCTTAGCAATCGCTAAGAACCTAAAGGAGAAGCAGTCTGTAGCTTAAACCTCAGACTGCTCCTTAGGGGCACATATTTAATCTGCTTCATAACTATTCTTAATTAAAAATAATTAGAAAATGAAACTATCTTTGGTAATACCAACATACAAAAAACAGAGAGAAGTATTGGATCAGCTAGAAAGACTCTATGGTTTTCTTTCTAGAAAGAATCCAGATTTTGAACTCATCTTCGTAATTGATGGGTATGTTGATGATACCAAGAATATTTTGGAGAGATATATTAAGGAGAACAGATTAAAGAAAATATCTGTAATTGGATATAAGGAGAATAGAGGGAAAGGGTATGCTGTTAGATATGGCATGAGAAGAGCAAAGGGCGATATCATTGGTTTTGTAGATGCAGATACAGATATACAGATTAGGACTCTTGGATATGCTCTTAAAGCTATGAAAGATGAAAATACTATGGCAGCAATACCATCTAAGTTCCATAAAGATTCTAATATAGAGATGACATTAATGAGGAAGATACTTTCCTATGGACTCATTTTTACTAATAAAATCTTCCTAAAACTTCCTAAGAATGTAGATGATGTTGGTTGTGGTTTGAAATTATTCAGAAAAGATCTAGTAAAGAGGATATTACCAGCACTTACTGTTGAGAGATTTGCAATAGATTCTGAGATATTAAATGAGATTGGTAGAGTAGGATACAATGTCACTAAAGTTCCATTCTTCTTAAATAAGAATAGAAGTGAGAGTCTTTCTTCTGATATTGGAGAGATTACAATTATGTTGAGAGATATCTTAAAGATATCAATGAAGAGTAGGGCAGAGATCAATGTAAATACAGAGTTATTGGAATTAAGTAAGTAATAGGTTGTTAATAATCGTTTTGTTGTGTTTTTCTAAGATAAGTGATATATTTAGACACTAGACCGAGGGAGGGCCATTACAAAAAATGTCTCTCCCATTTTTTTACTCTTGTATAAGCATCTCTTTTAAAACAGAAATATCTTCATATTCTTCAGAATACTTTGTTTTAATAATATTTGCTGTTTTCTCCTTGAAAGAAAACACCTTAAACTTCTTCCCTTTCTCTTTTGCATATCTTAAAAGCAATTCAAAATCACCATCTCCAGAAAACAATATGAATGAGGAATATTCATTTTCTAAACGTATCATATCGAATGTTAAATCTACATCACAGTTTGCTTTGTATTTAATTCCTTTATCTGTACGAATATGCTTTATTGGTTTTAATCTTAATATATATCCAAACTCCTCTAATTTTTTAAAAAATTTTGCCCTGTTAATATATTTTTGAATATTATCTTTATCTACAGTTCCAGTACTCCTACCTTTTTTCCTTAAATGAGCAAGTACTTTTTTAATTGGGAAAGGAGATGTAGATGGAATATCAATATCTAACCCTGATGTTTCTATACCAGAGTAGAGAAATATTTGCTTAGCCTCGTATCTGTAAGTTAGATATGAGAATAGCTTCATATAGTCAACTCTCCAGTTAGGCCGTCCTGGAGTACCATAGAACATATTAGAAGCATCTATGAAAACATAACATTTTTTCTGCATACCATATATTCTAGCAACCAATGATGAATCCAAGATTAAAAACATTCATATTTAACAAGAATCTTTTTATCTGGGATATTTAATTCTAATTAAAGCCACTCTTAAAGCTTTTCAAGAATTCCTCGTAATCTTTCAATACATTAATAGTAGGGCTAGTTTCAACAACAAGAGTGGGAACCTCCTGTGCCCTAAATCGCCTCTGTTTATACCACTCTCCAATTTTTCTGTTAAAATCCCTATCTTCTCCCAATGGTAAATGTGTTCTCATAGAACCTTCTGTATACTCTTTACCACTTAAAGAAAGATAAAGAGGCAAATCCTTTTTATTATACCTTTCAAGTAAATCCATCAAATACAATACATCCCTGCTCTCATTAGGCAAACCTCCCATATCTAAATCTATCGCAAAGTTCAAATTAGCATTCTGTGGATCATGTCTTATACTATCAAACTTCTCCATAAAGTTGGCGAATGTTCCATTACCAATCTTTTTATTTGGTTCAATTGCCCAGATGATATTCCTGCCATTTTCTTTCAACTCTCTATCCAAAGTCTTTATTTTTTGCAATTCGCTTTTGATAGATACTGTTTCTATACAAGTTCTTAGTTTTACTAAATCCCCTCTTGCTTCTTCAGAGGCTTTCTTTGTTGAATCCACCTGACTGTCTGCAGAATGGGATTGTAGTAAACCATATGCATATTCTTGAGCTAAGGCTACTCCTAAACCTAATCCTGAGTATCCCTCCTGCTTCACCCTATCTAGTTTCTGTTTTAAAAATTCATTATTAAACTTCACTAGATATGGATAATCCACAGAAGATATTAAATCTCTCATCTGCTCTGGATTAACAGCAGATGCTAGAACTGATACTCCAAACTTAGCATTAGGGAAGATTTCCTGAGTAATTCTCTTTGCTTCCTCAGCATTCCTAACAACTGTTTCTGTATACATCTCTTTTGATATTCCTGCTTCTGCAAGACCTAGAATAGCACCTAACTTACCTCCCTCTGGACTAGTATTACCTAAGGAGGTGGAGCTTATTTCTATTTCTATATCTTTCTCTTTATTCTCAAAATCTTCCATATACAAATATATAATTATTAACTACTCATGATTCTACCAAAAAGGGTAGGGGATTGCAATTTTGAACTACCTATAGTATAATATAAGTAGTTAAACACCTGTTCATTAACATAAAGACAATACCTTCCCTTCTGGTGGGGAGCTATTGAAATTTTTGCCAACTCATAGTATAATATAAATATAGTTAAACATAGATCCTGCTCATTATAAATAAAACTTCTTAAATAAAGATTCATAGAAAAGGCATATACCTTGTATGAGTTTTTATTTTAAAACTCGAAGATCTTTAAAAATTTCTAAATATATACATTGATTTAATTCGGTATTTATTTAGATAAAATAGTGTGTGATGAAAGAGAGAAAATGGAGTAGGGTATTCATGATTTTTCTCCTGTTTATATATTCATTGGGATGCATAGTGTATCTAATTATTTTTATAAAATATATTGGATGTAGTATGCATTCCATTGGAATTGCAAAAGCAGAGAGAAATTAAAAAAAACAAATTTCAAAAGGGCAAAGGAGGCCCTAAATCATGAAGAAAAGAAGTTTTATCTTTTTAGTTGTTGCTATTATTGCAGCAATTGTCCTCGGGGCATGCAATACTGCAGCTCCAGTCCCAGAAGAAGATGTGCCCTCCTATGAGGATGGCATGCGGGATCAATGTTTTGAGCTCGGCGGTCTCCTCGACAAAGACGCAAATTGCGTTCTTGTTGAAGCTGTTGAAGCGAAGGAACAACCAGCCGCAGTTATGCAACAACCCGTTTCCGCACCACCCGTGCAATCTGAATTTCAGGAACAACCAGTCGCAGTTATGCAACAACCCGTTGACGAAAAGTTGGCATACTGTATGCAGTACACTGCTACCTTCGGCAAGATGGGGAAATTTCACGCTGTCTATGACAGCAACCTCCAAACCTGTGTCCTCGGGGCATGGGAAAGCAACCGTGTTGACCAATCGCAAGATTGGGGATATACCCTCGCAAATCTTAAGGAAACAGGCGACGACTATGTCTTCCTCAATCCTTGGAAAGGTAAATTAAACCATTCTGCTGAGTTTGTTTTTATTGACTCTGAAGAGTGCACACCAGCCAACCCTGTTCGCTGTATGAACGGAGTCGATATATTCCCCAAGGGAAGTACAATTCGAATCATTTCCCAACCGGGAAACGACTCCTCCGGACCATTTTTAATCATGGTTCCATAACCATCTCTCTGCTCCTGGGTGGGGGTAATCTTTTAAGACAACCAAGGCTCATGCCTATCGTCAAAACAAAGAACCCCCACCCCCAAGCACATCACACACTATAAATCTTCTAAGACTATATTGTCTTACTGATGAGTTCATATATATCTAACAAATATATTGAGAACGAAAAGATTTCCCAAACATACAAACATTGTAAAAACTCCAATTATAGGATATAATTAAGTATATTAATTAACTTAATATACACACAAATATGTCAGAAATATCAAACAATGAGAGATGGGGTAGAGTAGCAACTGCTTTAACTTTAGGAGCTGGAACAATAATGGGGACAGCTGCTTGCAATCCTACAGTTCAACCAAATGAAAGCACACCAATAACAAATCCCGTTCCTCAAGATTATACATCGGGCGAAACAATAGTCAGTGATTCTGGAGCACAATACGAACTTGAAAAGAAAGAGAATGAGATGCTCGTTATTAACTTAGGAGAATTTGGTACATACCAAAGCAAATACAACAATGAGACAGGCATGCACCATCTAGGAATCTCTCAAGATTATCAAACAAAGACAGGAACAAAGACACTTGAAGACTTGAAGAGAGAGGGAGGCCATATAGAACTAACTCTCCCATTTGACTCTGCGGCAAATGTAAGTGGAGGAGATGAAGGTAAATTCTATGTCAATGGTGAAGAGTGGAACCTAGGAAATCCTGCAAAGAATGATGATGAGCAGTATGTTATTAAAGCAGAACAAACATTTAGAGCAGAGTGGGAGGCAGGAAATGATAGTGCTGGTTTAGAGATAATGATGTCACCAACTGGAAGTTTTGATGATTTTGAATACCCAGAAACAGTAAGACCAACCTATCAAACAGAAGAAGAGCAAAAGAAATTCACACCATTAGATTTAGAAACAAATCTACAAGCTCTTGGTACATACAAATGGGTCTATGACTCTATCCAAGAAAAATTCATACTACAGATTGCAGAGAAACATCAGGTTGCACTTGGAGAGATGGATTTAGAAGATGTAAAAGAAGAAGGAGGAATATTTTTTATGTCATTCCCATGGGAGACAAGAGTAAATAGCATTGTAGGAGAAGTTAAGATAGATGGGAAACAAGTACTTAATGGAAATCCTGTTTATGATGGTGATGGAAATGTTATTAATAAAGAATACATGATTCCTGCAAATACCTTAATTGAAATTACATATCAAGCAGGTAATGCAAGTAATGGATTCCAAGTCGAAATTGATTGGCCATTAGAGTAAGGATATTATTTTAATACCTTTCTCGAAAGCTCAAATGCTTTCATAAATAGAGTGGGGGGAAGTATACTTAGTATATTAACTCCCACTTTTTGTATATTCCAAATAATATATTCTCTTACTGTGGGTTTAATATTTAGATTCTTTATAGCCCAATTCCTCATCTCACTTGTTTTCCTAAAATGATCTAACATCTTAGATTGACTCTCTGTGGCATATGTTATTCTATATTTCAGAACAGTATCTGGGAGGTTTGCAAATTCTCCTTTCGTACTAAGTATAAGGAAGAGTTTTACATCTTCCACTTTCCATAGATTCTCTGGATATAGGCCTATTTCTTCTAATGTAGATTTTCTCAGGGTCACCGCTGGATGTGCAAAGGGTTGGAAGAGGAATCTATTCTTCCTTAATTCACTATCTGTAAGGGTATATTCCCGATGTCCTGTTATATTAGAATTAGCATCTATGATATCTATCTGTCCACCAACTGCCACACACTCTATATGCTCCTCTAGATACCTTACCTGCTTCTGAATCCTATCAGGGAGCATAATGTCATCTGCATCCATTCTTACGATATATTTACCCTTAGAAGCCCTTATACCTATGTTGATAACATTGCCTAGACCATCTTGCTTCTCTACTGGAAGAATCTTTATTCTTTCATCCTTCTTTTCATATCCCTTTAAAATATCTAATGTACCATCTTCACTCTTATCATCTACTACAATAATCTCAATATCTCTATATGTTTGATTAATACAGCTATCTATTGCTTCTTTTATATATTTCTCTCCATTATGAACAGGAATGACAATGGATGCTAATGGGCTATTTGACATACTTTCTCTCTCTAAAAAGTTTAAATACAAAGTATCCAGAGACTATTAATATGATACCATAACCAAAATAGGAGAGAAGGTTGGGCCAATATATTACAAAAATTTCGCTATAATCTACACTATTAGTATCCCATGCCTGTTTCCAACCATTGATACTAACTCTCTGTTCTTTTCCTAATACCTCCAACCTCCCATCATTATTTCCAATTGCTAACCAATACTTAGATTTTGCTTGGGGAATAGAGACTAATGTGTTTCTTCCAAGCTCGATATTTGAATCTAAAGAATATCGAGATCCATGCTTATCATTTGATGTTAATTCCACCTCCGTATATTGATCCTCCAAAGAAGCTTTGTACATAATATCATTCCATACCTCTGGTATCTTCATTACAATAAATGTATTAAGAATATTTTCACTCTCATTTGAGAAACTCATGCTATTGTACGATGCATCTAATTTGCCTAAATCTCTCTGAGGAGAAGAGAAAATCTGTGTTACAGATTTCTTCTGGCCATCATAGAAAGTATCATCTATCCAACATCTATCACTCCCCTGATATGTAAGGCAGAGGTTGGCAGGGAGATTTTCTACATTTTCACCCTCCCAATACCAAAGATACTTTCCAACAGGGGTTTTGTTAAAGATGTTTTTATATTGGTTTAGTAATTGATTCTGAACTTTCTGCTTCATTCCACCATCGTTGGAGACATCATATGTGAGTAAACCATCTTCTGCCTTATTTGTTTCCCAAATAGCACCTTCGTTAAATTGCTGAGAATATACATAACTTCCTTCTCCATGTAAGATAGGGATTCGCACAGTAATTGTTTTCTTCCCATCTCCCAACTCTAAAACTTTCTGCTGAGTATCTACAGATTCTTCACTCAAAGGAAGCATTTCAATCTCACCACTAAGATTTAACTTAACATCCCTGACTGTAAGACTAATTTTCTCCCCTAAATGGTTTAAAGCATAAAGGGAAAGAGAGAGGTCATCACCCCCTTGGATTAGTACAGGTATAGTGGTATTTATTACTCCATATCCTTTATCTGAATAGAAGAATTTTTCACTATTCAAACATTTGGACTGGGTTGATGAGTATAGACAATATCCAAATACTGTGTTGTCAGCAGGTTCCCAGTTGATATCGATTGAACCAACATATGTTATTCTTTTGTCGAGTCTAATATTTTGATACACACAAGGAAGATCTGTATGTCCTGTTATCTTGAAACCAGAAGATATATATTCCTTCTGGATATCTGGCAAAATTGTAAACTCATCTCCAGAACAATTCCCAGGGGAAGAGTTTGAGAAAGGAGTGGTATACGAAGTTGTATTCATGGAAGACTTTTTCACAAAATATAGCTCTGAGATATCACCATATTTTGTTGTAAGATTTATCCCTTCTTTTAGTACAGAACTATCTATTACATTTTCTCCTATTATATATATTCTCTCCTCATAGGAATCTATTTCAAACTCTTTGTATGAGGTATTTTCTAAATCATTAAGTGTAGGTAATGCTGGTGTTATCCTTATTTTATTATTATATTGCTGCACGTGTATAGGTGCTTCATTTATTTCAGATGAAGATATTTTTGAATAGAGATTTGTTGGGTTTCCAGAATATTCAATATTCTTCACAAGTTCCCCATTGGAGAAGTTCGCCCTGTTAAAATCAAAATTCATTGGGAGCAATCTCGGTTCTTTCTGGAAATCCCTAACAAAAGAGCCACTTGCGAGAGAACTTTGAGAACCTAAAGTCTCCACATATTTCTCATCTTTCCTCTCAAATTTGTACAAAGAAAGGAAATCTTCAGACCACACTTTTTCGAAATTTAATACATAGCTATCCATTGCTTCCCAATCTATACTATGGCCATATCTACCTTTTACTAAACTCTTATCCACTAGAACATACTCAACATCATATTTTTCTAACTTCTCAGAAAATTGCTTTACATCACCCGAATCATAGGCATTTCGAATCTCCCACATAGCCTGTTCTCCCACATCCGAACCTATTGCCAATGACATATCCATCACAGGATTTGGAATTATGTATGAGATAAATTGTGAACCAACAAAACCCCAATCATACTCTCTGAAGTATCCATTGTTTGATGGTGGAGCATAGTATATCCTGCTTAGAGTATCGTCCTTTAGGTATTCCTTTAAATCATAGTATTGCTCAGGTAGAGAAACAGTTGCCCTTTGAGTAAAAAGATCGCCTTGGAAAAGATATTCTGAGTAGAAGAATAATGGGAGAATGATGATTGCTAAAGAAAAAAGAATAAAGATATACCTTTTAGTATTTTTGAAAAATGAAGAGAGGAAATTGAGTATTAGGACAAAACCTATTGTTCCTGTCATAGATAATATAACGACATACTGCTGACCAAGTTTAGAAGAAACCCATCTAAACACCTGTTTAAATAACCCAAATGTTTCCTGCAACCAGAGATATATTCCTCCAAGAGGTGGATTCTGATTTTTCAGTAAGAAGAGAATCCCAAAAAGAATAATCCACAAGGGAATGAGTTTGTACTTCTTTTGGAAGATGGTGAAGACCAAGCCAATGATAGAAAGGAGAATAGGGATTAGACCAACAACTTTGTAGAAGTCATATTCCATATACAAGGAAGATGCTGGGAAGATGTATGAATTATCATCTGGATTATCCACTGTTCCCAAAAGTCTTGTATACATTCTTGCAGAGTTTGGAAGTGTCATCATCTGCTTCTCTAAATCAATAGTATTTGCTGTAATACTTCTGTTTGTATATGAACCTATTACATCCCCACTTGTAGATACAGTATATTGCATAAAAGGTAATAGCCAAAAGAATTGTACCAAGATAAAGAGCCAGAAGCCTTTGAGTATTCCTTTTATTTTAACTCTATGTAACCAACCGAAGTATATAAAAGCCAACCCTATTAAAACAAGATTAACAAAGAATAGTGTGCCAATAACTGATGACGAGACAAAGAATATAGAAGCTAGGAGAAGGAGAAACCCCCGAGTATATGACAGATCCTTCATGTACATATATATCGCTAAAAGCAACAATGGCAAGAATCCATACTGGGCGATGTAGGGCATCATGTTGAAATTAAATACCCATGCAGTCCATAAGGTGGAGAGATATATTAGACCAGAAAGAAAAAATACATACCCTGAATTTTTTGTATTTACAAAATCTCTTATAAAATATGATACTAATGTTGCCATTGAGAGCACTCCTATACACAGACAGGCAAGGGAATAGAATTGTGCTAGTGTCCATTTGGGAAGAAATAATTCTCCAATAGCAAACATTGTAGATCTAAATATATCTGCCTGTTCACTGTCAGATGCAAAACCTAGTACTCTGTATCCCCTCCATGCAGGGGATTGTAGGTATCTCTCTGTAGACATTAGAGGGTTTAATTCTGGAGAATAGTTGTCATTTGAGAGTAGATATTTTCCCGATTTTATGGAGACTATAAATACTATTAGGAGTAGTAGCCCCAATAATATCTGCCCATATTTTTGCTTGAATATATTCCAAATCTTTTTCAAGAAGTTTTGCATACTATAAATATAGCAGATTTGCTTGACATAGTTAACTAGAAATACTAATCTATTATTATGAACTTCCCCCTATTATTCTTGTAAGGGAGGTAGAAAATTTAAGTTTATTCGTTATTTACATGGCTTCAGAAAATTTTGGAGGTATTGATTTTGAAACGACAGAAGAAGCTGCCGCAGGTAATCCTGGAATATTAGTACCTAAAGATTTTC
>CAZHSU010000012.1:0-10470 GCA_964535095.1 uncultured Candidatus Saccharibacteria bacterium
AAGGAGAAAAATATGGTAAAAATATTGCTTATAAGCATGTTGGTTCTTGCAATATTTATGACAATTTCCTTAATTAATTTAGTAACAATATAAAATGGATATTTCAATTGTAACAAATACTCTCTTAAAGTTGCTGGAATATTTTGACTTCTCAATGGCTGGAGAGGCATTTGAAAAATACCTGAAGTATCTTCCAATATTCATAATTGGTGCGTTACTTGCTCTAATTCTCACCCCTATTATTGGACAGATAGCATTGAAATATGACATTACATATAAACCAGATTCACAGAAAAAAGGAAGAGATTTTGACAACCCATTAAAAGCATTACACGAAGGAATTACACCTGCATTAGGAGGATTGGCAATCACAATTCCTGCATTTATTGCTATTTTAGTTTTTTTCAAAATAGATAGTTTTACATTACCAATAATAATTGCTCTAGGAATTCTAATAATTGGGGCGACATTAGATGACATACTCATTCTTCCTGCCAAAATACAATTTCTATACCAAATATTGGCAGCAAGTGTCATCGCTTTTTCATTAATAAATCTGACAAATCTCTCCATTTTCAACATTCCATTAGATGCATATACCTGGAATTTCTCCATCTTCGGGTTGCAACAATCTCTCGTATTACCCGGAGATCTCTTCCTCATAATCTGGATCGTTGTCTGTATCAACGCAGTAAAATGGACAGCAGGATCACCCGGAATAATTGAAAGCAATTCACTCATAACATTCCTACTCATTTTTATAATCGGCATTAGATTCGAATCCATTTTCTCTTCAACAATCAGCATTCTCGTAGCTGGAGGATTAGCAATATTCCTACTCTTTGCCATGCCTCCTCAGAAAATAATGACAGGTTCCGCAGGGAAATCCGTCTACGGTTTCCTCATTTGTGTACTATCCATAATTACAGATGCAAAACTATCTACAACAATAATCCTTCTTGCATTACCAATAATAGATTTTGTGTATGTCATCATCAAAAGATATATCGTATACAAACCTAAGAGTTTCAAAGAACTGCTAAAAATCAACGGACCTGACCACTTCCATCACCAATTAATTAAACTTGGATTAACAAGGATACAGATTGTTCTTGTAGAAATGGCAATAACTCTACTCCTTGGATCCTTTGCCATTCTTACAACAGGAGCATTAACATACTTCATCCTAGTATTTGTAGTAGCAATAGCTCTTGGCATAATTGTATATATAAATATCAGGGCAACACGAAAACAGAAGAAGGAAGAAAAAACGGAATCTCCAGAATCTAGATATTCGTACTAAACAATAGACAAAACAGAAAGTTCTCCATATAATGGAAATATGAAAGCTATAAAAACTGCCTTAATTGTAATTGCCGTAGTTCTTGCAACTTCCGTTCTTCTCTACCTTTTTCCGCCTAAAACTCTAATTGGCAAATTACCTTTTCTAGACAAATTCTATAACAACACAACAATAGAAATCATTACACAAAAAGGAAAAGCAAAAGTATGGATAAATGAACAAGATTATGGAGAAACACCCGTAACAGCACAAGATTTACCAGAAGGAACATATTTAATAGAAATGGAGAAAGTTACTCCAGAAAACTCTTTTTACAAAAAACATTCTCTAAATATTGAATTATCCCAAAATACTTCCGCTAGAATAGATATGGAAATTGGTCCAGAAGAATTACTCCATGGCACAATTCTATATTACACACCAATAAAAACACCTGAAAAACAAGGATACCTCATTGTCACAACAAATACCCCAGACTCCAAAATCTATATAAACGGAGAATTTATGAAGAGAGGCTCCTTAACCAATATTGAACTAAAAGATGGAGAATACCAGATAAAGGTTGAAGCAGAGGGGTATCAAGAGATTCAAATTCCTGTATTTGTAAGAGAAGGATACCAGCTTAACCTAAAAGTGTATCAATTCCCAATCCCTATTGATAATGATACTTTAGAAGTTACTTAAGGATGAACAATCTAAGATTTAACAAAGTAAAAAGTCAGACACCAATAACCGTAATTGTAAACGGTGGAAATAGGCTTGGATCTTTGATTACAAAAGTCTTAATAGAGCAAGGAGGATATGTTGTCCTTATTGATAAATTCGATAACAATACAAAAAAATATATCTCCGATTTAAAGAAATCCGAACTTGTAGACTTCTTTGATTTCAAAGGCTTCGAAACTCTTTTCAAAAATATAAATAGATTTGACTACCTATACTACCTTCTCGATGAAAAACTCACACAGAAAGATTTCGAAAGCAAAGAGTTCCTTTCAGAGACAAAATATATAGAAACAGCCCTTGCTCAAACCAAAAAAAATGATGCGAAATTCTCCCTTGTTACTTCACTGAAACTCAACAGAGAATTAGCAGAAAGAACACAGGGAAGTAAAATTTCTTTACCATCACCATATTCTAATGTAGAGCTACAAAAATATTGTGAGACAATGGTTGCAGAATTCAGAGACAAGACAAATATCAATGCAAGGATATTAAGGTTGGGCACATTATTAGGAAAGGGAATAACAACAGTAAAAGATGAAGCACTAGACTCATTATTCAAAGAAGCAACAGAAAAGAGCCAAATAACAATACAGGGAGAAGGTTTAGATATCCATAATTTAATACACGAAGATGATGCAACTTATGGAATTCTAAAACTGACATTTGCAAATAATACAAAAGGGGAAGTTATTACACTTGCAAACAAAAACGATTACACAACTCTCTCCATTGCATACAAATTACTAGAATTAAATACAGAAGCACAGAGTATAAAATTCGTAGACAATCCAGATGAAAAGTTCATGATTCAAGATATCTATGTGCCTGCACCTCATGCTACAAAGTATGGGTGGACCCAACAAATATCTTTGGAAAAGGCAATTATTGCTCAACTCCAAACATACTACGATAACATAAACAAATCTTGGGATATTACAAAACAAGCAGTTCCAGCACCAAAGAAAGAGTTAAAGAAAGAAACTAATACAAAATTAGGTGAATTTATAGATAAACTCAAAGAGCCATTTAGAAAATACAGAGAGAGAAAGAAAGAGAAAAGCGCTGCAAAACCAGCACCTAGGAGAGTTGCAGCTTGGATTGTTGGTGGAATTATACTTGCATTACTAACATACTTCATCATCTATCCAGTAATAGGGACAACAATTGGACTGTATACAGCCCAGAACAAGATAAAAAACCTCTCCGAAAACTTTCTAAGTGCAGATGCAGAGAAGAATAGAAAAAATATTGAGGAAATAAGAGTCAGCTTAGGCAGAGCAAGTGATAGTTTTGAGAACCTCTACTGGCTCTTCAAGGTCACAAAACAAGAGAAACTATACAACAATGCCTCCAAACTCTTTATTTCAGGAAATGGGCTTGCAACAGGGGCTGGGCAGCTTTCAGATGCCATACTCCCCCTAGTAATGTATGTAAAAGACTTTCAACCAGCGATCAACCTACAAGACACAACAGCATCAACCACTAGGGAATACAGAGAATATCTACAAATGATAGATCAAAATAAATACAAACTAGATGATGCCTCATACAGAATAACAATAGCATCAGAACTTCTAAAAACTGTAGACTTAACTGCTTTCCCAAACTTCATGAGAGAAAGTGTTGCAGAAATAAAAGATCTTGCACAAATGGCTGAAACAGCAACACAAACATACAAAGAGACAACAACCTTCATACCAGAAATCTTAGGAATAGATAACAGACAGAGATATCTAATACTTCTACAAAATGAGACAGAGATAAGAAGTACAGGTGGATGGATTACAAGCTATGGAATAGTTGGGGTAGAAGGAGGACAGATAAGAGAACTCTTTGTTGATGACATCTATAATGCAGATGGAATGTTAAGAGTAAAAGGGAAAAAATACACTCCACCGCCTGCAATGGCAAATGCCTTAGATGTAAAAGACTGGACATTCTCCCTTGTAAACTGGTCTCCTGATTTACAAGAAGTAAGGTCCGCATCACAACAATTCATTGATGACTTAGAGAAAGGAAATGATATAGACGGAGTAATCACTATAGATATCGCATTCTTCCAAAAATTATTAGCTAAATGGGGAGGAATTGAAGTTCCAGGGGAAGATCAGTTAATAACTGCAGATAATCTTCATGAGAAAGTCTATGAAATGCATAGAGAATTCACACCGGGTTCTACACAAAAAACAACTTTCCTAGCTAATTTAGCCAACGAAATGATTAAGAAATTCCTCTCAATGGATATGAACCAGATAATAGGAATGGGAGATGTTTTAACAAGTTCTCTAAATGAGAAACATTTGCAGGTAGCAATGAGAAACTCACAAGCAGATAACTTCTTTGCATCTAGAAGCTGGGGTGGAAGCCTTGATGCAAAATATAATGATGCACCTATAATGATAGATTGGAACTGGGGAGGAAACAAAGCAAACCAATATCTTAATAAAAACCATTCATTAACGGTAAATATCAAAGATGAAGAAACTGTAGATTTTGCATATACACTTACAGTAGAGAATACATCTACATCTAATACATACCCTCAAGGAGATTATGTCAATTACCAAAGAATATATCTCCCTGCAGAAGCAGAAGTTACAAGGATTGTTGGCTTTAAAGATAATAAATACGATACTTACAAAGATGGAAATTTCAAGGTTATTGGAGGTTGGTTCAATATTCCATTTAAAGATATTTCTACTTTGGAAATTTCATATAAATTAACAAAAGAAAAGTCTGGGAGTAATTTCCCAATAATTAAACAGGACTCTACCCTCTTCTTTGATATGAATATATATAAGCAGGCAGGAGAGAGAAAGCATGCATATAAGCTAGATCTTACTTATCCTTCCCCATGGAATTTGAGAAGTGCAGAGGGATTAAATACTATTAGCAATCAATTATCTACAAGATTTGATTTAAATAAGGATACTGAATATAGAATTGTTTGGGATATTCCTAACTAAATCCTTACAGAATCCCTGTTCTCCAAATCCTCATACAAGTCTAAGATTTCCTGTGGCTTAATCTCTGTCTTAGAAGTAAACTTCCCTAATTCCGAAGAAACTAAATCTGTATTAATTGGAACTCTCTGAGTAACACCAAAAGGTGAAATAAAGTTCGCAATATGTTTAGACTTACAATTATGACAAGAAAAGTGTATAATTGTGCTCATTCCAGTATTCTGGACGATATTAAGATCATCTACTGTATATGCAGTGCCACATTTATCACAAAATTTTGCAATAGATTCTATAAAAAATTGTTTTCGTTGTAATATAATACTGTCTGTACTGTCCATATATAAATTATACCATAATAATCAATGGCTATAAAAAATAAAGAAAAAGAGATTAACAATCTTGTCAAAAAAGGTAAAGAACAGGGGTTTCTTACCCAAGAAGATCTTTTAGATGTATTTCCAACAATAGAGGAGAATGTTGAGCTTCTAGACAGTATATTCGAAAAGCTACAAGAGAATGAAATTGAGGTATTAGAGCCAGAAGAAGAAGTAAGAACAAAAGTACAAGAGGTTATGAGCCTTGAAGCAAAGATTAAAATCCTCAAATCTATCCAGTCCACACTATCCACAGATGCTATCAGATCATATCTGTATGAAATTGGGAGAATTCCTCTTCTCACAGGCGAGGAAGAAACCATCATAGCAAAGAGGATGGAAGCTGGCGAGAAAGAGGCTACACAGCTCCTAATAACTGCGAATCTAAGATTAGTCGTTAGTATTGCCAAAAGATATAGCAAGTCTAATTTAGAGCTTCTAGACCTCATACAAGAGGGCAATATTGGTCTTATGAGAGCAGTAGAAAAATTCGATTATAAAAAAGGCTTCAAATTCTCCACATATGCAACATGGTGGATAAGACAGGCAATAACAAGAGCCATTGCAGATCAAGCAAGAACAATTAGAGTTCCTGTCCATATGATTGAAACAATCAATAAGTTCAATAAAATAAGCAATACCCTTGCAACAAGACTAGGCAGACCAGCAACAGAGGAAGAAATTGCAAAAGAAATGGAAGTATCTGTAGAAAAAATTGGAGAAATAAAGAAAATAAACCAAAATCCACAATCACTATCAACACCTATTGGAGAAGAAAAAGATAGCAAACTTCAAGACATCCTTCCAGATGACAGATCCCAATCACCAGAAGATTATGCTACAAGCGAATACCTAAAAAACCAGATAAGAGATATACTAGATGGGCTACAAGACAGAGAAAGAAGAGTGCTAGCACTAAGATTTGGCCTTGAAGATGGTGTCTCTAGAACATTAGAAGAGGTAGGGAAAGAGTTTGGAGTAACAAGAGAAAGAATTAGACAGATAGAAGCAAAAGCACTAAGGAAATTAAAGGAAAAGTCATCACAGAAACAACTTTCAGACTATATAGACTAATCTTCTTTCTTAACAAGTTCTAAAAATTCATCAGGGGAAACAAGAAAACTTTTTTCTGTCTTTTCATACACCTCATCAACTTCCTTCATTTTAAAAGTTCCTGCAATTGGCTTCGTATAATCCTCAACACCCTCAGAGAGAGAAGTATCCCTTTTCTCAAAATAAAATTTCATACCCACCCATGCAAAAGCAATAACTCCTAGAAGAATAATTGCAAATAAGAATTTTTTAACATTTTCCATCCTAGTTACTTATAAAAATTATTACCCTTCACACTATAAATTCTTAAAAGAATAGAGAAGGTAGTATAACCATCATCATCAATATTATCACTGTAGGAAAGAGACTCTATAACAGGAAAATATGGTAATGCCTCAAGTTCCCTCATCAGGAATAACAAATCTGAAGGATCTCCCTTCACAGAAAGTCTCATAGAGGAAGGAGTCAAAACTTTAGCCGCCAAACGATATGTATCTGAATCGTAAGAATCAAAGCTAATAGATGAAAATACGAAACCACTATTTTCAACAACAGCCTCCATATTAGAAAGAAGAAGATAAAATCTCTCCGCTTCTGGAAAAACCAATTGCAAAGGCCTAAATTTCTCAGCAGATTCATTATACTCCCCATCCAGACGAGTCAAAGCATCCATCTTTGTTTTCAACTGTGCCGTTACAGTCTCTTTCTCCTTAATCTCTTTGTTAATTTTTGTAATTGTAGTGATTGTGGGAACCAGAGCAAAAACAATAAGGAGAATTGTTACCAAAAGACTTACTCCGAAAGTAATATAAGAAGCCACCTTAGATTTGGATTCCCTGATTGCATTTATCCTATCAATTGTATTTCCTTTTTCTACTGCCATTAAGTTTTTTCTTGTGTAATAATAAATGATACTGAGATTTTAATCCCATCGTCATCTTTTTTGATATTAAAAGAGACATCGGAATAACGACTATTGCCTTTTAATGCGGTTTCATAGACCCTAACACTATCTAACTCCCCTGCTTCTAGGCCTAAAGAGACCCTCTCACCGTTAAAGGAGAAATTTTTCAAAGACAAACTAGGAGGAATCGTATTAATAATTTCAGAAATTAATTCAGAATTAAATTTTTGCCCCATTCTAATAACCTCGATATCTGTAAGCAGAGATTGAGTATTTGTGTACAACAAATTTTTAGCTTTCCATGCAGGATCACTCAAAAATGATATTTGGCTCTTTATCTCCTCGCTTAAATCATTATTCTTCTCATCTAAGATGAATCTTGAGAAAAAGACAGCCAAAACAATAATTTCCACAAAGATTAAGAGATATTTTCCTATTGTTGTTAGCCAAGTATAGACCTTTGAAACCACATCTGTCGGCGAATATACAGGTTGTAAAAGATTAATAGATTTTGGTTGTTTATTTCTGGCCATGGGCAGTCTGCAGTTTTATACTTTCAGTATAGCACAAGGTTATACTTTGTTGAATAATATAATCTTTTCTCTTTTTTCTAAAGCATCTAAGGCCTTCTCTGCACTCGGAGGAATTATTGGAGCATAAAGGTTTGTAACAACTTTTAATAGGTAGCTGAGGTTGTTTAGGATTTTCTCTGCTTCTTCTAATTTAAGATCTTTATTCCACGGCTCCTTCTCAGTAATATACTTATTCCCCCAATCTGCAAGCTGGTCAATCTTTTCCGAAGCAGAAGCTATTTCATATTCTTCATACAATTTCTCTATTTCTGTTTTGTACTCCTGAACTTTATTCTGAAACTCTTTCTCAACTTTCTCCTCATTATTTATCTCTACCCCCTTTGAATTCGCGAGATGGATAACTCTGTTTAGAAGATTGCCAAAGTTATTTGCCAATCTAGCATTATACATATTCACTAAATCTTCCTCCTTGTATGCGGAATCTGCAAATGTAGAAATCCCTGAGAGGAGGTAGAACCTCACAATTTCCGCTCCATACTTTTCTTCCTCTTCGAATGGAGAAATTACATTACCAAGTGTCTTAGCCATCTTCCTGCCATCTGAAGCGAGAATCATACCATGCTCTAGAAGGGCCTTAGTGGGCTTGAGACCTGCGGAAGCAAGCATACCCTGCCAAATCACTCCTTGGAATCTAAGATTGTCTGGCCCGAATATCTGGATTGCTGGCCACCATTGTTCAAATCTCTCCTCATCCTCCCCATACCCAACAGCAAGAATGTAATTGGTTAGAGCATCAAACCAGACATACATCACCTGATCTGGATCTCCTGGGACATCAATCCCCCAAGGAAGATTTTTCTTAACCCTTGAAATACTAATATCCTCAATCTCCTCAATTATTCGTTTTAATTCACCCCGTTTTGAACTAGGTTTAAGTACATTTGGATTTTTCTCTAACCAACCTAAAAGATATTTTTTGTAATTCGTAAGTTTGAAAAAATAGTTCTCCTCATTTCTCTCCTCAGGAACAGTCCCATGATCTGGACACTTCCCATCGACCAATTCCTTCTCTGTAATATACCTCTCACAACCAACACAATACTTTCCAGAATATTTCTTCTTATAAATATCTCCCTTTGCATCACACTTCTTCCAAAACTCCTGTGCACCTACACCATGCTTCTCATCTGAAGTTCTATAAAAATTATCATAATCGACAAAGAAAAGGTGGCAAAAATCTCGGAATCTCTCAGCATACTTATCTACAAACTCCTGCACACTTAGCCCTTCCTCTTCAGCTTTCTGCCATATCTTCTGCCCATGCTCATCTGTCCCCATATTTAAGAAAACATTCTCTTTCCCTAATTTACTCTTGAAATACCTTGAAATTGCATCTGCCTGCACAAACTCCAAGGCATGCCCAATATGGGGTTCTGCATTCACATACGGTAAAGTTGTTGTTATATAAAGCTTCTTGTTCTCCATTCTCAAATTATATCACAAACCAACCTGGTCGGTGAGTTTGATTATTACCAACAAGCATTTTTTGGGCTTTTTAATCGAAACTTAACAGTATTATGGGTGCTTTTAATTAAAGCTGTTCAGACATTAATAAGCCTTCTGCTAGTCCGAGTTTTACCAATTCCTGCCATACAGCCTCAGTAACAAAAGGAATGAAAGGGTGCATAATTTTTAGATTTTCCTTTAAGATATATAAGAGTTCCGCTAATTTCTGTATTCTAACTTTGCTTCCAACTTCCTCCTCTTTTATCTCTGCCTTCACTTCCTCAATCCAGATATCACAGAGCTGATGCCAGAAAAACTCCCGAATTTCTTCAGCCCCTAGATTAAATTGATACTTTTCAATATATTTTTTTACTTTTTCTAGATGTTCAGCAGTCTTTTTTGTTCTTTCCGTTTCATGAAATGGCTCCTTAGAAATCGCTTCTATTTCAGAATCATCAATGTTCATTAAAATAAATCTACTTGCATTCCAGATTTTTGTAACAAAATTCCTATTCCCTTTAATTTTTTCCTCCCTGACAGGAGAATTGGATCCTGGTAATGAATCTGAGTAGTACCACATTCTCAATGCATCCGCACCATATTTATCAAAAACTTCTTTTGGCTCAATACCATTTCCCTTAGATTTTGACATTTTAGAACCATCCGCTGCAAGAATAATTCCCGTTAGGAAAGCTGTTTTATATGGAACCTGCCCTGTTCGATATAGCCCAAACATCAACATTCTCGCTGTCCACCAGAAAAGAATATCCCTACCATGAACCATCATCTGAGTTGGATAATATTTCTTGAAATCTTCACTTTCAGGGCCACCCAAAGTGGAATATGGCCACTGCCCAGAACTAAACCAAGTATCAAAAACATCTGTTTCCTGCTCCCAAACTTCACCATTTTTTGCTTCTGGCTGTTGCTCACCAAGGAATAACCGACCACTTCCATTGGCCTTCACTCCAAAATATTTCTCATAATCCTGAACCGTTTTTCCCTTATTCTCAACCAACCAGTCATATAATTTCTTCCCTCCACTATACCAAACAGGAATTCTCTGTCCCCACCAAAGTTGCCTAGAAATACACCATGGCTGAATATT
>CAZHSU010000012.1:10570-12109 GCA_964535095.1 uncultured Candidatus Saccharibacteria bacterium
TACCTCTCATCATTAGGATTTACAGCAACAGCGGTATCTCCAAGCATTGTTTCAGGCCTTGTTGTCGCAACAGTTATTCCCTCAACACCAAATTTTTCTTTCGCCCTATCTCTGTCCTCCTGAGTTGCAAATGGATATATGAAATATGCGAAAATTCCCCGACGCTCCTCATGCTCCGTATCCACATCCGCAAGTGCAGTTTTACACTGTGGACACTGGTTCACAATCCTTTTATCCCGATACACCATGCCATCTTCAAACATTTTGTAGAAAGTTTCGTAGATAATCTTGGTTAGTTTTGGATCCAATGTAAACATCTCCCTAGAGAAATCTGCAGAAAGACCAATTCTCTGTTCGTAGTCTCTAGCATTTTTCATATTCTCCAAGCAGAAATCGTAGCATTGCTTGTAGAACTCCTCCCTACCAACTTCCTGCTTGCTTGTTCCCTTTTCCTCTAAATATTTTGTAAAAACTGTTTCCGTTTGTATTCCAGCATGATCTTTCCCCGGAAGAAGCAGTGTTGGGTGTCCTGTCATACGATTAAATCTTCCAATGGCATCATGGAAAGCATACCCACACATATGTCCGAGATGTGGCAAACCATTTGCATTTGGAGGAGGGAGAGTTATTGTGAAAGAAGACTTTACATCGTAGCCTTTTTCCTCAAGAAATTTTTGCATGTTATCTGGATTTGTCAATCCAGACTTCTGCCAAAGCTGAGTAATTTCTCGCTCCCTTTCGTTTGAATCAAATGTTTTAGGTATATCTTTTTGCATAGTCTTTGAATTATACCACAGCAAGTGGTTTTTAAAAGGGAGGAAGAGACACATGAAACCAAAAGAAAAAAGCCCTCTCCAAAATCTCGGTTTCATGTAACACTCACTACAAGATATACCGAAAAAACAGGGGGACAGATCTGGGTCAGACCTTCAAATTCTTCGCAGATTTAGCCATGGGTAACGGATACCATCCTAACAACACATTTCCACAGGGCAAGGAAGAGGGAAGAAAAAAGGGGACAGATCTGGGTCAGACCCTGTTTCCCGTAAGAGGCTTTACTGGAAACAGGAAGACACCCCAAATTCCACATGTGGTATAATACTCGGATATGAAAAAACATGAAGAAAGAGGTCAGGATTTGTTAAAGATATGCACACTGTCCGGAACTACAGAAATTGGAAGAAACTCCAGCTTCATACAGTACAAAAATGAGATAATCATGGTTGATGCTGGATACTCGTTCCCTGGACAGGAGATGTATGGAATTGACTACTTAATCCCCAATATTCACTACCTCAAAAGACAAAAGAAGAATATTAAAGCTATTTTAATTACACACGGACACCTAGATCACATTGGCGCTCTGAGATGGATACTTCCAGAACTAGACTATCCACCAATATATGCAGGAGGCTTTGCAAAATCTTTAATTGAGGCAAAGCTAAAAGAATATAAAATGGATAAAAAGGTTAAAATCTACAGTGTAGACAGAAAATCCAAATTACAAATTGGAAAGTATTTCAAAGCAACATTCATTGG
>CAZHSU010000013.1:0-5824 GCA_964535095.1 uncultured Candidatus Saccharibacteria bacterium
AACCATGATTCTCGGCTTCAAAGGCCGGTATCCTACCATTAGATGATCCCGCAAATACAACAGATGTATTATACAATATGATATTATATAAATCATGTCTATATTCAAATCTATATTCAAAAAGAAAAAGGAAGTAAAAAGAAGGGGGCCAGCAAATGTATATATGCCACAGAAGAGAAGTACAAGACCGGCTATTGCCAACAAGAAAAGAACTACTCCTATAAATTCTAATGGCAAACCACTCAAAAGATCTAGAAGACCAATAAATACAGATAGGCTAAAAAAGGTTCTAGTGATTATCCTTTCTATTATATTTGGTATAGGTCTAATCTACCTTTTTCTTGTTTTTGTCATTAACCTTAGAAAACAGAAGCCTACAGATATCATTACCGAGAATGTTGTTGGACTTGCAGATATCCCAGCTTTCCCTGGTTCCAGCTTTATTTTCAAAGATGACATAGATAATCCTTCTGTATCTACATTCATTACTTCTGGTAATTCTGCTTATAAGATTCCCCCAGGGAAGAATATTGATGATGTATATAAGTTTTACCAAGAACAGCTTCCAAAAAAAGGTTGGTCATTTGTACTCACTGCCCCTATCGCTTCAGATACAATGAGGAGTGGGGAGTATTGGATAAAAGAGAATGCAGGATTAAGAATATATACGAAATATAATGATGTATGGTATGAGACAATTACCAAAATGGAAGCAGAGAATGGTTTGGCAGAGAAGGTGAAAGAGGAGGTGGAGAGGGATTTGCTTTTGGCAAATGAGGATGCTCAAGACCTTCTTCCAGATTTCCCATGGGTTCTTAAAGTCTCAAGGGAGTATGTTGTTACATATTCTGTTGCACCATATGAGAGTATGAGGACTCTGGAGATGAAAAAGCTCGGATCAGAGGAGAAGGTTGTATTAACTCCCATTGATAAATATCATGGAGGAGGCTTAGATACATATTTAGATAAGTATATTCAATTTAAAAATTCTGAGGGAAAAGATATTTGTGGAATTCAGAGAACAGTAGCTGGATATACACCATACTCTACAGCTGTTAAGGGAGAAATTTCTTGTAATGATGGTATTCATGGAGTTGCAGTATTTGTCGATCCAAATAAGGGAATTACATATATTTTGGATACAAACCAACCTGAAAGCCCATTCTTTGAAGAGGTATTAACAAATCTGAAACCTCAGGATACTACTCGTCATTAAAATGATTAAATACTAACTCGCTAATCTTCTTGTTTTGTAAAACTTCATTAATTTTATTAAATGAAGCACTCTTTATATTCTCAACACTTTTAAATTCTCTCAGTAGCTTTACCCTGCTCTTCTCCCCTACTCCAATTATTTCATTAAGTTCTGAGACCTTGCTTACTCTTGCTCTTGCTTTTCTATGATGCAAGATTGCAAATCTATGTGCCTCATCCCTTAGATCGATTAATAAACTCTTATTCTGTATATCTATCTTTGTTATTTCTGTAGTTTGTCTATTTACATACCAGAATTCATCTAACAACCTTCCTCCTTTTCTCCTATACTTTCTCCCTTTTGTAATACCAAGAAGACAAATATCTTTCGGTATATATTCATTAACAACAGACAATTGTGCTTTTCCACCATCTATTAACACAATCTCTGGTTGCATATCATATTTTTCTTTCTGCTTAGAATCAAATCTGCGAATCATAACCTCTTTTAGCATATGCATATCATTTGGTGTATCAAGAGATTTTATCTTAAAAACTCTATATTGCCCTCTCAGAATCTCTCCTTTCTGAGCAACTACCATGGAGCCATAGGATTCTTTCCCTTGAATATTCGAAATATCATAACATTCAATTCTATTTAGCTCTTTCAAGCCCAATTCTATCTTCAAGTCTTGGAAGTTCTGTGATAGTAACTTTTTTCTTCTTGATATATATGTCTCTGCACTGTCTGTATAGTCGAAATCTATCTTCTCACCGAGATACTTCAAATCAGTAATCTTATCTCTCAACTCTCCCGCCTTCTCATACTGCCTTTCTTTGGAATATTTTCTCATCTGAACTTCTAGTTTAGAAATTTGCCCTCTTTTTCTGCCTTTGAGAAATTTTAGTATTTCATTAATGTTTTTTCTATAATCTCCCTCCGAAATATGGCCTTGATATGGACCAGGACAAAGACCAATGTGGTAGTACATACATTCCCTAGAGGTATTTTTCTCTGTACAGGTACAGAAAGGATAGAGTTTTCTTAGATATGTGAAAACTCTTCTTGCAGAGTGAACATTTGGGTATGGGCCGAATAGTTCACCTTTTTTTAATTCATTGTTACTTATATTTCGAGTGATTTTTACAGTTGGGAATTTATCTTTTGTGGATACATATATCCATGCATATGATTTATCATCTTTTAGATCACTATTGTATTTTGGCTTAAATTCTTTGATTAATGCTGATTCCAAAACCAATGATTCTATTTCATTATTCGTTTCTACTACTTCAACTCTTTCTATTAGAGGAATCATTCTTTTGACATATGGTCTGTCATAGAGGGTGTCATTGAAGTAGGAGTTTACTCTGTTTTTGAGATTGAGGGCTTTACCTATATAGAGGATTTCTCCGTTTTTATCATAGAATTTGTACACTCCTGGTTTCAGGGGAAGTATTTCTAAATCTTTACTATTCATTCCCTATTATACCAAAAGTGTAAAGGCTAAATGGGAAATTCATTCATGAATGCTCTAGTTCTCTCATCTAATGGAATTGTCTTTTTCAACTGTACAACCTTGTTTTCCCCTCCTTGACTTACAACAATCCTTACAGGTGTATCTCCATTAGCTCCTGAAATATACTTTTTCAAATCTGCAATCTGCTCTTGAGAATGCTCTGAGCCAATTCCAAAAGTAACACCCTCAAAAACCTTGGTATGCTTAGAAGCTTCAATTATCTTCACCCTTTCTACAATAACACTCTTCTCTCCCTCTCTGACATTAAGCTTTCCGACAAGCAAAACTGGAACACCCTCCTTGATAGTATCTTTTAGTTCTTGATATGTCCTTGGAAAAACAATGGCATCTGTCTTCGCAGTCTTATCTTCAATACTTAGAAATGCCATCATTTCACCTTTCTTTGTTGTGATTTTTCGAATTTTCGAAACCATAACTCCTAGGATTAGTAAGTCATGATTCTTCTTTTCTGTCATTGCAACTTCTAGGTTAATCACTCCCTTGCTCAAGAAAAGCTCTTGGAAGTTATCTAAAGGGTGAGAAGAGAAGTAGATTCCTAATAGTTCTTTCTCCCATTGTGGAAGGAGATTTCTATCCGATTCTTCATCTTTAAGAAGCGGTGTTGCAATTATTCTTTTTTTACCACTTTCGTCTTGTTCCATTGAGAAGAAATCGAATTGACCTATGCTTGTGGATTTCCTATCAACTTTCTCTTTGTCATAAATAGTGGGGAATGTTTTCAGTAAGTCTAGCCTATCACCAAAAGAATCCATAGATCCTGACATTATGAGATATTCCATCATTTTTCTTCCAACTTCTTCATAATTTCTATGTACAAAATCATCAAGATTAGAGTACTCACCTTTCGCCTCCCTCTCTCTAATAACCGAATTTACAATCTCTCCTCCTACATTTTTTATGCCTCCTAGACCAAATCTGATACTATTTGTACCTTCTACATTGAAATAGTAGTCGCTCTTGTTTATATCTGGCGGGAGGACATCTATACCAAGCCTTTCACACTCTCTAAGATCTAGGATTACTCTATCAAATTTGTCTACATCTCCTTCCAGAAGTGCTGCCATATATTCCAATGGATAGTTTGCTTTAAGATATGCTGTTCTGTATGCAATCATGGCGTATGAAGCACTATGTGCTTTATTAAAACCATAGTTTGCAAACTGCAATAGCTTGTCCCACAATTTCTCTACTTTTTTCTTATCATAACCTCGTTCTACTGCTCCATTTACGAATGCAGGCTTTTCCCTTTCCATAACATCTAGCTTCTTTTTGCCCATTGCCCTTCTGAGAACATCTGCTTTTCCAAGAGAGTATCCTGCAATAACTTCTGCAATTTTCATAACTTGCTCTTGGTATGTAATGACTCCATTGGTAATGGAGAGAACTGGCTCTAATTCGTCAAAAATATAGTCTGCTTCTTGTTTTCCTTTCTTTACAGCTTGATATTCAGAGATATATTGCATAGGTCCAGGTCTGTATGCTGCGATTACATAGCAGATATCTTCAAGTGTATCTGGTTCTAGTGTTTTAATAGTTCTTTTCATACCTTCGCTTTCCATCTGGAAGATGCCGACTGTATGGCCTGACCTTATTAGCTTAAATGCTGCATTATCATGGGGGGCAATATTTCGCAAATCTATTTTTTCTCCTCTACTTCTCTCAATTTTTTTTAGTGCAGCTCCAATGATATGTAAGTTCCTCAAACCAAGGAAGTCATATTTCATTAAACCTAGTGGTTCAATATCAAACATTTCATACTGTGTCATTCCAATACCTCCACCATGAGCATCTCTTTGTATTGGGCAATATTCGGTAACTGCTTCGGGTGTAATGAGTACTCCACATGCATGCGTAGAAACACCTCTGCATAATCCTGAGATTTTTCTTACAATCTCTGCTAAGTGTTTTGTCTCTTCTGATGAGTTAATTATCTCTGCAAACTCTGGGTTGTGCTCAATCATATAGTTGATATCTTTTGCCTTTCCAAATACAATTTCAACCATTTTGGAAAGAGCATCTGCTGTCTTTAAATCTACACCTATTACCCTTGCAACATCTCTAATAGCTTGTCTTGTTTGAAGCTTACTGAATGTTCCAATCTGTTTTACATTCTCCAATCCGTATTTGTCTATTGCATACTGAATGACCTCATCTCTTCTCTTATCTGCGATATCAATATCGAAGTCTGGTGGACTTGGTCTTTCAGGATTTAGGAATCGCTCAAAATACAACTCCCATGAGATAGGTTCAATGTCTGTAATTTCTGTGGCATATGCAACTACAGAACCACATCCTGAGCCTCTCATACCTACTACAATACCATTCTCCCTGCAGAAAGTCACAAAATCCCTAACTACTAGGAAATAGTCGTCGTATCCCTTTTCATGAATGAGGTTTAACTCATAATCTACCCTCTTCATTAACTCGTCATCTATCTTCTCATATTTCCCTTTTAGTCCTTCGTATGTTAGTTCCTTCAGATATTCCCTTGCTGTTTTGCCTTCTGGGAGATCTAGAAATTTAGCCTCAACTCTTTCAAATGTAATATCATAGTCCTCAATGCTATCTGCAATTTTCTGGGTATTCTCAATTGCTTCTGGCAAATCACTAAACAATTCTTCCATCTCTTCGGGAGTTTTCACATAGAATTCGTTTGTCGGCATTCTCCTTCTATCTGGATTATCCATTGTATATCCATCTGAGATACACCAGAGAATCTCCTGTATCTCTGCATCCTCTCTATTTAGATAATGACTATCACAAGTGGCAACAAGAGGAAGGTTAAGTTCTCTTGCAATTTTAATTAACCCTTCATTAACCATATTCTGCTCTTCCATTCCATTCCTTTGAACCTCAACATAGAAGTTATCCTTAAACATCTCTGAATACTGTTTTGCCCTCTTAAGTGCAGTTTTCTCATCATTGTTTAATAATGGTTGAGAAATAGGACCTGCCAGACATGCAGAGAGTGCAATAAGGCCATCTGTATGCTTAGAAAGAGTCTCTATATCTATCCTTGGGCGGTAATAGAAGCCTTCCATATGGGAAATAGATACAATCTTCACAAGATTTTTATATCCTTCAAGATT
>CAZHSU010000013.1:5924-11462 GCA_964535095.1 uncultured Candidatus Saccharibacteria bacterium
GAGTACTCTGTATGTAAGTGTAAATGACTAAACATATTTTGCCCCAATCTGATATACTGATACTATGTCAGAAGTAATTGAGAATCAAGAGGAGTCTGTTTCTAGCCTTTTGAATAGAATCGTAAGTTCTAATATTTTTAGAGTTTTTATTTTCCTTGTAGCAATAGGGTTATATTATGTATTGCTCTCACCTAAAGTTGAGGCATTCTATACGGAGCAGATCGCACAGAGTATGAGAGCTCGCTCAGATGAGCCAGTAAATGTCCTCTCTCCAGTATTTGACATATATGCAAGTTCCAAAGAATATGACCTAACTACATACAATTCCAAAGCGAGTACAATCTCTAAAACAAAATTCTTCACGGTAGATCCAAGAGTTTTAGCAATGAATAAATTCCTTACAGACTACCACTCCCCCATGGCAAATAGTGCTGAGACATTTGTTAGGGAGGCAGACAAACATGGACTAGACTGGCGATTAGTTGCTTCCATCTCAGGTGTCGAATCTGCTTTTGGGAACCTCTACCCAGCAGGGACACATAACGGCTGGGGATGGAGGGGTGTAAATAGAAATGAGGGAGGTTGGAGTATCTTCTCTAGTTGGGATAGTGCCATTACACACATTACAGAGAGACTTGCAGTTGGATATGGTACACACCTTACCCCTTTTGAAATTGAGCCAACATACTGCCCTCCTTGTGGAGAAAATCCTGAACATGCATGGGCCAATGGGGTAACAAGATTTATGATACAATTACAATACTATGTAGATAATTTAGACAGAATGTAGAATGATTAAACTTCTTCTTCGATTAGGATATTTTCTGTGTGTTGCAATACAAGCCATTCTAGGAATTAGGATTGTGCTAGTTGGTATAAGTGCGGAGGGGAGTGAGAATGAATTAGTTAGATGGGTTATGGATAAAACAGATTTCCTTATTGCTCCCTTCAAGGGAATTGTTGATAGCTCTCTGAATATTGGGAAGATTAGCATTCCAACTATCCTATTTGTAGCGATAGTCTTTTACATAATTATAGGGATTGTCTTATCTGAAGCCCTAAAATCCTACAGAGATACCGACTAGACATAGTGTGGTATAATATCACATGGCGAAGATAGATTTAAGAGGAGCCCTAGGACTCTCCGTTGTTTATGAGAATCACGGATTAGTCCTGAAAGATACAACATGTAAAGAGACATTAGTAGTTTCAATTGACGACATGAGAGAGCAACTCCTAAACAAGGAATTAGATTGTCCAGACGTTTTCTACACAAAATATAAGCAGATAGATACTAAAGATTTATTTACCTCCAAAAACCTCAAACTCAATATATATACAATGGAGCCGAATCTAGCAGGAATTGAGTATGTGAAAACAAGAGCTACTAGATGTAACAAATACCCAAGAATTTTCGAAGTTTTATATGGTACTACCACAATTTTGATACAAAGATACAAATCTCCAAAGGAAAATAGGATTATTAGAATTCAAGCAAAAAAGGGAGACAAAGTCATTGTTCCTGCAGGATATGATTTCATCGCTACAAACACAAGACAGAGTTCAATCTTAATACTTGCAGAGATAATGAGTATTAATGCAGTACCAAGGGTTACCCTTGATGATAACAATGGAATAGCATATTATGTAATAAGGAAGAATGCTAAGCAGGAAATCGTAAGAAATCCTAATTACAAGATTGTTAATGAATTGGAAAAAGTTAATATGGCAAAGATAGTTACAGATCTTGGCATTACACCTAAGACAACAATAACAAAACAGATAATTAGAAAATATGAGAAATTCGATTGGCTATTTAAAGAAGATTCTGTTAACTATTAGTCTTTTATCTTGTTTTTTCCTTTTTTCTACCAAAATTATATCCGCACAGGAAACTCTCTTTGATACAACTTCTGCATTCACACATAAAGTCACCGAGCAAAGCATAAATACAGAGCTAACAATTACCCTTACGAGCGAAAAAACTCATGTCCTATCACTCTATACCACCTCCATTCAGGCAAAGGACATAACTGCTCAGTGTTTCCACATAAATGGGGCATCAATAAAATGCGAGAGTTATAACAGAACCTCTACTACGGATGTACAGTTAGATTTGCAAAATACAATTATTAGCCCAGAGAAGCCCTTACAGATAAAGATATTGTATTCTATTCCTGTTGAAAATCATATTGCATACTCCCTCACATCAAAAGTACTAGATGCAAAAACAACAGAAGTTAGAGTCCTCTACCCCAAGAATAAGGGAGCATACTCTTGGGTATCGGAGAATATCTCTTCAAAAGCAACAAAGGGAGACTCATATGAAGTTGTCTTTAAAAATCCTATGAAAGATTCCATCTCTATCTTTTTCGATAAAGATGTCAAATATTCTTTTACAATAAGTAGAGTTTTTAATAATACAACAGAAGATCAAGACCAAACATTTGAACTACTAGTGCCGCTAGATGATGACTCTCAAATCGTACTCTGGGAAAATATAGACCCATTACCAAATTCCGCAATTCAAGATGATGATGGAAACTATATTTTCAAATATTATGTAAAGCCAAATGAAGCCATTACAGTAAAGATTGCTGGATATATACTGAAAGAAAGTTCCTCAGAGCAAGAGGTGCCACAACAAGATTACCTTTCAAATAGTACAGGAATGTGGAAAATCGAAGATAGTGGAGAAATAAAGAGAGCTGGGAATTTCATAAAAGAAAAAGGTCTAAATATTGACCCTTTAATAAAAGATATTAGCAATCTTAATAATTCCGAAAAAGAGCTTTTTTATAAGTATTTATACCAATATGTAATATACCGACTAGATACTCCTAAAGATGCACCACTCGGTATAGATAATTCTGCAAGACAGGGGATAGATGAAATATTAAAAAATTCATCAAACTCCTCAAACATAGACTATGCAGATTTCTACATAGCCCTTCTTAGAAACTATTCAATCCCAAGCAGAATGGTACTGGGATATGTAGCCAATATTGCCAATTCTACAACAGATGGCTTCTACCACTATTGGGTCGAATATTTTGACCAGAAGAAACAAAAGTGGGTATCTGTAGATCCATTCTTAGAAGAATATTTAGGAAATAATCTTTACGGTGCAGAGCTTAATGATCATGTTAGCATTCTCAAAAGAGGAAAGTCCCCAATGGCCCCAACATTAACTTTTTATGAAAAAAATGATTTTATTCTTAAATTAGATAACGAAGCAAATGTGGAGAAGAAGTTTAGTATAAGCTCTAGTTTAGATTTTGATACATATGATATTACAAAAAAATATGCAAAAGCATACATAACAACATCTAATAGTGGGAATATCATTATTTCCAAAATAGAATTGCTTCAATCAAACATGGGGAATGTTAAACAATATCTGGATAGTGTAAATAATAATTCCTCTATGATTCTTCTCCCTAAGCAAACATCTAATATTCAACTAAATATTCCAGCAGAAAAGATTTTCTTTAAGAATGCAACAATAACAATAAGAGCAAGTAATAATCATGGACAAACGGAGGATTCCGTTATTTCAGATGACATTCCTGAGAATATTCCACCATACACAAGGATACTTGCAAAAATACTTTCCATCGCTTCTTTTGTAATGGTATTGGCAATTCTCTATGCTATTTATAAATTAATAAGCAAAATAAAATGGACACAAAATTAATACTTGCAATAACTGTGGGCATTATTCTTCTACTAATAGTCCTCTTCTCTACCGTATATATTAATAGTAAAAAGATTAGCAGTTCAAAAGTTGCAGAGATTAGAAAGAAACTTGATGAGCTATCCATCTCTATACAGAGTGTGGAAGATGCAATTAGGAGAGATGGTGTAGTTAAATTAGATAATCTGTTATCCAAAGTTTTGCAATTAAGGTATAACAATACACTGTCATGTGGAGAGAATCTCAAAAAAGCAAAAGACCTTTTTGAGAGGAAAGAGTATAATGAATTATGGAATGCGCATAAGATTAGAAATAATATTGTACATAATGATTATGAAATCAGTCCAACAGAAGCAGATTCTGTATATAAAATATATAAATCAAGTATTAATAAATTACTAAAATGAGAAAATTCATAACTAAAACATTTACAATATTCTTTGCACTTTCTTTCCTTTTTACTTCTTTTCTTCCTCTCTATGCACAGGAAAATATTGTTGAGGATTTAATAGAGACTGTAAACAGAAAAGCGGAAGAAAGGGAGAATAAAGATACTGGGGAAAGCGAGGAGGAAGAGACAGACCCAATTATTGATGAAGATAAGCCTGAAACTGAGATTAGTAGTCAGTATTTTGATATCTCCCTCATCAGGGGTGGGCAGTCTGCCTTTACTGGGAATGTTGATTACACGATACAGATTACATCACATATAGATAGCCCTAGGACAAAGATTGAGTGGAACCTCCCTACAGCCCTGAGAATCATTCCTAAGCATTCGGAATATATAAGTATGCAAAAAGGACAAACATATACCTTGAAGGCCTCTCTGAAGCCTCTTACAAGTGGGATATATACGGTAACAGTATCTGCAATATCTTGGCAACACAATACCAACTATACAAACTCCGCTAGTGATGATGTAACTTTCAATGAGAATTTGGTTCTACAACCTGTTACTTCCTCATACACCACAGGAAATATTCTTAAGTTTGTGTTGATATTCCTTGTTGCCGGTGGTGCTATTGGGGGTGTAATTTGGGGTGTAAAAAAGCTTGCTCCAAAAGCAAAACAGTGGCTTACACCTCCTGTTTAATCTGAGAGGAAATATGCTATATCCTTCTCCAATTCCTTGGCAATCATAAGGAGATTACTTACTGGGGGGTATGCCTTACCATTCTCATAAATGCTAATGGATTTATCTGAAAGCCCTACCCTTATAGCTAATTCTCTCTGTGTTAGCCCTTTTTCTATTCTGGACTTTCTTAGCCGATCTGCAAATATTTTAGTATTCATTTTTATTTAAATAATATATCAATTATTTTATCAAACCAAGGTTTCTCTCGCTCTAATCTCTTAGCTGCACTCTCCCTCTCTCCGTATCTGGAATAATCTGTTCTTGATTCTTCAACTATCTTCTCATCTACCAAATATGGTTGCTTTTTATCCCCTCTTAACTCTGTAATTAAGGAGTTTTTTTCCTTTAAAAGTTTGTTCAGATCTTCTAATTCTGTAACCCTGCTTTGGTACTCGGATTTTAGTTTTAGGATATTACGTTGTAAATCTTTGATTTTTTGTATTGCCTCTGGGTATTTTTTACCATTTTTTACTAAATCTTTATGTTCCTGCCCTGCTAAGAGTTTTAGCATGATTTCATTTTTGGGCATTCTACTGATTCTGTAGTATGCGGTTTCCCTTGTGGAGGGTTTTCTGTTTAGTACTGTTTTGAATGCACTTTGGATATTCTTATCTTCTAGGACCATTCCATCAAGAGAGAGTTGTCTCCTACTGCTTGTTCCTCCACCTTTTGCAAAATTGTCAGTACTATCTCCCTTGTCCCAGAG
>CAZHSU010000014.1:0-11131 GCA_964535095.1 uncultured Candidatus Saccharibacteria bacterium
TTGCATTTTGTATTCTTGCAAGCATATCTGCTATTAAATCGTTCATTTTTTTATTTATTAAATTACCAAATAGATTTCTTTACTCCAGGAATCTTTCCTTCACTGGCTAATTGTTTAAAACAGATTCTACACATTCCATAATGTCTCATATATCCTCTTGATCTTCCACAAACCTGACATCTATTATATACCCTTGTAGGATATTTAGAGCTTTTCTTCAATTCTTTTGCTTTGTATTCTTTAGCTGCGGTTGACATTCTTTGTAAATGGGAATCCAAATTTATCTAAAAGAGCTTTTCCTCCAGTGTTGTCTTTAGCTGATGTAACTATTGTTACTTCAAGACTTCTGATTTTTGTTACATTGTTAGGATCTATTTCAATAAATACTGTATGATCTTCTATTCCTAATGAGTAGTTGCCTGCACCATCAAAGGATTTTGGACTTAGTCCTCTGAAATCTTTTGTTCTTGGTAATACAATGTTTACCAATTTGTCAAAAAAGTGCCACATTTTCTCACCTCTTAGTGTGACTGATACTCCAATATCCATTCCTTCTCTAATTTTGAATGTAGAGATTGCTTTCTTTGCTTTGTTCACGATTGGTTTCTGACCTGTTATTTTTGTCAAAATCTCTACCAATTCATCTATTACTTCTTTCTTCTCAACTGCCTCTCCAGCTCCTACATTTACAACTATTTTCTTTAAAGTTGGTGTTTCCATAGGATTGGAATACCCCTGGTCTTTCATCAACTCATTCTTTATTGTTTTGTTGTATTCTTCTAATAGTCTATTCATTATTTGTTACCTTTCTTTGTTGTTTTCTTTTCTTCATTTTTCTTTGGTTCTTCTTTTTTAACTTCTTCCTTCTTTGTTGCAGTTGTCTTTTTCTCTTTCTCTACGATTGTTTTTCCACATTTCTTACAGAATCTCTCTACTTTTCCATCCACTCTTCTGATTCCAACTCTTGTTGGTTTTCCACAAGCTGGACAGACAAGCATTACCTTTGACAATTCAAATGGTTTTTCAATTGTCAAAATCTCAGATGTTCTTGTTCTACCATCTCCTTTTAAATGTCTTTTGTAAAGGTTCAACCCCTCAACGATTATTGCGTTTTTCTTTGGGCTCACAGCAACAACAACTCCCTGTTTGCCAGATTCTTTTCCGTATAATATTTTTACTGTGTCTCCTTTTTTAATCTTCATATGTTTATTTTTAATTACAAAACTTCTGGTGCTAATGATAATATTTTATCAAAACCACCTTCTCTTAATTCTCTCGCTACTGGTCCAAAGATTCTTGTACCCTTAGGTGATTTGTTCTTTGGATCAATAATAACTGCTGCATTATCATCGAATCTTACATAAGTACCATCTTTTCTTCTTATTTCTTTCTTTGTCCTCACTATTACTGCTTTGTGTACTTCGTGTCTTTTTATCCCTGTATTTGGCACTGATCTTTGTACTGCTACTGTAACAATATCCCCTATGCTTGCATATCTTCTCCTTGAAGCTCCTGGAATACCAATTATCTTGACTTCCTTCGCTCCGCTATTATCTGCAACTGTTACAACTGACTCTTTCTGTATCATTCTATTTCTCCTCAGCTTCTACTTTATTTATTACTACCCATCTTACTTTTTTAGAAAATGGTTTGCTTTCTCTAATTACTACTTTATCTCCAATGTTTAATTCACTATCTGTATGTGCAAAGTATACTTTCTTTCTTTTAATTCTCTTTTTGTATACAGAATGTGCTTCTGCCCTATCTACCTGAACTCTTACCGTTTTTTCCATGCTGTTACTAACAACAACTGCTTCGATTTCTCTTTTCTTCCCTGTATTCTTTTGTTCTTTATTATCTTTTTTCATAATTTCGACGATTTGTATTTTACCAATTTTTTATCTTATCTTCAAGCTTTTTTATATTTCTCTCTTTGATACGAATTTAGTTTTCAAAGAGAACTTGTGAGCTGCTAATCTCATTGCTTCTTTTGCTGTTGCTTCATCAAGACCACTAACTTCTAGAAGAATTGTTCCTGGTACAATAACTGCAACATATCCCTCAACTGCACCTTTTCCTCCAAGCATTTTACTGTTTATAGATCTCTTTGTGTATGGCTTGTGTGGGAAAATCTTTATCCAAGTTTTTCCTTTTCTTTTAGTAAAGCCTGCGACTGCTCTTCTTGCTGCCTCAATTTCTCTAGCATTAATCCAACCATTTTCCATTGCCTTTAACCCGTAGTCTCCAAAGTCAACTTTATTATTAGCAGTTGCAACACCACCCATCTTACCTCTGAATTCTTTTGCATATTTTCTTTTCTTAGGCTGTAACATAGTTTTTTAATTAAATATTATTCTTCAACTTCATCTGTATTATTTTTCTCTCCTCTGTATATCCAAACCTTGATTCCCATTAAACCTGCATCTATTGTGTGTGCTACTTCATGTGCGTAATCTACATCGGCTCTCAATGTCTGAGCTGGAACAGAACCTGCTGTTGCTTTTACTGTTCTTGCCTGACTTGCGTTGTTGATTCTTCCAGATACCCAAATCTTTAAACCTTTTGCTCCTGCTGCCATTACTTTCTCTGTTGCACTTGCTACAAGTAATTTAGATGGTTGTCTTCTTTCAATACCATCTGCTATTGATCTTGCAACGATTCTGGCAGAGAGGTCCGCTTTTCTAACTTCTTTAATCTTTAAGTCTACTGCCTTGGTTTGGGTTAGTCTCTTTAGCTCTTTCTGCAAAAGATCTATACCTTCACCACCTCTTCCAATTGCTACTCCTGGTCTTGCTACATATACTATTACTTCAATTTTGTTTAAAGACCTACTTATCTTGATGTTATCTATTCCTGCATCCTTCATGGATTTCTGAATCTTTTCTTTTATTTTCAAATCCTGCCCCAATAATTCTGCATATTTTGTCTTTGGTGCATACCATACAGAATCCCATGTTCTATTTATCCCCATTCTTATTGCTTTTGGATTTACTTTTCTTCCCATTTTTACTTAACTGTTAATTCTAAATTAATATGTGATCTTCTTTTGTCTATTCTTGATACTCTACCTCTTGAGCCAAATCTTGTTCTTTTTAATGTCTTTGCTCCATCTACTGTTAGTTTAGTAATTTCCAAGCTTGCTGCTTCTGCACCATGTAAGTCTCTTGCATTACCAATTCCTGATTGTATTGCTTTCCTCATAATTGAAGCACCTTTTTTATTTAAGATTGAGAGCATTTCAATTGCTTCTGCTACATTTTTTCCTCTTACAAGGTTTGCAACCAATCTCAATTTGAGAGGTGATTCTGCTATATTTTTTACTTTTACTTTTACTGTTTTGTCTTCCATATATTTTTTAATGACTATGCTTCAAATCTACCGCTACTACCGTAGACTTTAGATAATTTACCTTTCTTTGCATGACCTTTGAATTTCCTTGTTGGAGAAAATTCACCCAATTTGTGACCAATCATTGATTCCATTACCAATACTTCTTCATGTTTTCTTCCATTATGTACTAAGAACTTCATACCAACCATTTCTGGTGTGATCATAGATGCTCTAGCCCATGTTTTAATTGGTGCCATGCTTCCACTTTCTTTAGCCTTAGAGACTTTCTTCATTAGCTTTTCATCTGTGTATGGTCCTTTTTTTAGAGATCTAGACATAGTTTGTTATATATAAATTATTTCTTAGCAAATTTTCTATTTTTAGTTCTTCTAGTTTTAATAATGAACTTTTCTGTTCTTCTATTTTTTCTTGTTCTTGTACCAACAAGATTTCCCCATTTATCTTTAGCAGCTCCACCGATAACACCTTTACCTTCACCACCTCCGTGTGGGTGCTCTGCTGGGTGCATTGCCATACCTCTTACCTGTGGTCTCCAACCTAAGTTTCTTTTTCTTCCTGCTTTTCCAAGTTTTACATGCTGGTTATCTTCATTACTTACTTGTCCGACTGTTGCGATTGCATTTGCAAATACCAATCTAATTTCACCTGATGGCATTTTTATCTGTACATATTTACCTGTTGGGTCTATTCCTTGTACTATTACTGCTTGTCCTGCAGATCTTCCGAATACTGCTCCATTTCCAGGAATATTCTCAACAGAGTTTACTGCTGTTCCAGATGGAATGTTTTTAATTAACATTGCATTTCCTGGCAGCAAGTCTGTTTTTTCATCTGCGATTACTGAACTTCCAACTTCCAAATCTTTAGGTGCGATTATATACTTTCTTTCTCCATCTGCATAGAGAAGAAGTGCTAAGTGTGCAGTTCTGTTTGGATCAAAATACAATCCTGTAACCTTTGCAGGGATTCCAAATTTCTTTCTTCTGTTAAAGTCAACAATTCTGATTCTTCTCTTAAATCCACCACCTCTGTGTCTTACCGTTATTTTTCCCTGGTTATTTCTTCCAGATTTCTGCTTCTTAGGAAGAGTTAGACTTTTTGGTCCTCCGCCCTTTTCTAGCATACTCCTGTCTGCTAGCTTTGTTCCCCTTCTTGATGCGGTTGTTGGTTTAAACTTTCTTACTGCCATTTTTAACTCTTAAAAAATTCATCTATTTTATCTCCCTTTTTCAGGGTTACGATTACTTTCATCATATCGGACTCTCTTCTCTGCTTGTATGTTCTTAAATCTCTCTTCATTTTCCCCGGTTTTACAACACTGTTTACATTTAGAACCTTTACTTTATACTTTGTTTCAATCATCTTTTTGACTTCAATTTTATTAACACCCCTAACAACCAAGAATGTATACTTGTTTGAAGAGTTCGCCAAGTCATAGCTTTTCTCCGAAATCATAGGTTGTATCTTTATTTTCTTATTTTCCATTTGTTAATCTTTTTTCTAAAATTTCAATTGCATCATTGTCTACATATACACTTCTATGTGCTGCAATATGTTTTGCATTTAATTTTTCTGGACTTACAACTGTTACTCCTTCAACATTTCTAATTTTCATAGAAAAATCTTCTGCATCTGTAACAATGAGGACTGTTAATGAAGATTTATTCTTAATTTCTTCCCTCATCTTCTTCACATCTGCTTTGCTAATATCTTTGAATTCTAATGTTTTATTTCTTAAATCTTCAGAAAGCATAATACATGTAGCTTTCTTTGCCATCTTTTTATTTATCTTTCTGCTCCAGTTTCTTTTTCCAACAGTTGCAAATGTTACACCACCACCAACCCATAACGGGGATCTTGATGAACCAGCTCTTGCTCTTCCTGTGCCCTTCTGTTTCCATGGTTTTCTTCCACCTCCAGATACTTCTCCTTTACCTTTAACACTTGCGGAGCCTTTTCTTTCATTACTTCTGTAGATATAGAGGACTTGAGCTACCAAATCTGCATTGTAAGGCATTTCCCATACTGCAGGATTGAGTTTTCTTTTCTCAACTTTCTCCTCTGTCTTTACTACCTTTTTAGTTGTTTTTGCTTTTGTTTCTGCCATGTTACTTTGTAAATATTGAGACTAAATCTCCTCTAGAACCTGGAATTGGTCCTTTGATGAGAACTAAATTATCTTTTACTTCCACAACTTCCCTGTCCGCAATTGTAATTGTTTCTTGACCCATTCTTCCTGCCATTTTCTTACCTTTCAAAACTCTACCAGGTGATGTACCTGCACCAATGGAACCTGGAGCCCTATGTCTGTCAGATTGTCCATGTGTTTTTGGTCCACCGTGGAATCCATGTCTTTTTACTACACCTGCGAAGCCTTTTCCTTTAGAGATTCCTTTTACTGAAACTTTATCTCCAGAAGAAAAGACTTCTGATTTTATTTCATCTCCAATCTGTACTTCCCCATCTAATGTCCCTTTAAAATATGATGTCTTTGCTGGAACTTGCTTTGCATTTGCATATTTACCTACCATTGCCTTTGTAGCATTTTTCTTTTTGCCAAGTCCTAATTCGAAACCCTTAGGCTCGATGAAGGACAAGATGCAGTCTGACACATCGACAACAGTTACTGGCACGACTTTGTCGCCTACGAATACTCTTGTCATTCCTTTTTTTGTTCCTATTAAAGCCTTCATATATTTTTAATTAATTATTACTGAATCCCAATGTCGACACCTGCTGGCATTTCTAAATGCTGCAAAGCATCAATCGTCTTGGGCGTAGGATCAATTATATCAATTACTCTCTTGTGAGTGTTAATCTCAAAATGTTCAATTGAGCTCTTGTAAATAAATGGCGATCTATTAACCGCTACCTGTTTCCTCCTTGTTGGAAGAGGAATAGGACCTGCAACCTTTGCACCTGTGCTAATTGCAGTTTCAATTATACTTTTTGCGGACTTATCAACAACGAGTGAATCATATCCCCTGAGTTTTACTCTGATTCTTGATGTTTGATTTGCCATTCTACTTAAAAGAGCTAAATTAAATTATTTTTATAGTACGGGGTAGCTTTACTACCCCGTACTTACTAAAATCTTACTTTAAAATCTCAGTTACAATACCTTGACCTACTGTCTGACCACCTTCTCTAATTGCGAAAGATGTTCCTTTCTCAACTACTACTGGTGATACTAATTTGACTTCAAACTCAGTATTGTCTCCTGGAGCTACCATCTCTACTCCCTCCGGAAGAAGAACTTCACCTGTAACATCTGCTGTTCTTACATAGAACTGTGGCTTGTATCCAGTTACAAATGGTGTATGTCTTCCACCTTCTTCTTTGCTGAGGACATAAACCTCTGCTTTGAAGTCTGTGTGAGTCGTTGCTGTTCCAACAGCTGCCAATACCTGACCTCTTTGTACATCTTCTCTCTTGAATCCTCTTAAGAGAATACCTACATTGTCTCCTGCTTCACCTTCTTTTAATGTCTTGTTGAACATTTCAACTCCAGTTACTGCTGTCTTCTGTGGCTTCCTACCCATACCTAAGACATCTACCTCTTCACCTACTACTACTTTTCCTCTTTCGATTCTTCCAGTTACAACTGTACCTCTTCCTTCAATTGAGAATACATCTTCAATTGGCATTAAGAATGGTTTGTCTGTTTCTCTCTCTGGTAGTGGAATATAATCTTCAACTGCTGCTAATAATTCTTTTACAGCCTTTGCTCCTTCTTCCTCACCATTGAATGCTTTTAATGCAGAACCAACTATGATTGGACAATTCTCATCATATCCAGTTTTCTTCAACTGATCTTGAACATCTGATTTGATAAGTTCAATGATTTCTGGATCTGGATCTTCGAATGTGTTAATGAAAACAACCATCTTTGGAACTCCGACCTGCTTTGCAAGTAAGATATGCTCCTTTGTCTGAGGCATAGCTCCTTCTCCACCGTGGATTACCAAAATTGCGCCGTCCATCTGTGCTGCACCTGTGATCATATTCTTGATGTAGTCTTTGTGGCCTGGGCAATCTACTAATGCATAGTGCCTGTTATCTGTCTCAAACTCAACATGTGCTGTAGAGATAGTGATAACCTTTGCTCTTGCCTCTGGGTCTTTATCAAGCTTATCGATCATTTTTGCTGCATCCTCTTTACTTGGAGAGAATGTTGTAAGAATACCTCGAACCAAAGTTGTCTTACCGTGATCGACATGACCAAGGGTTCCGATATTCATGTGTGGCTTTGTTCTATTAAATTCTGCCATGAATATTATATTGTAATAATTTATATATTTAATATCTTTTGAATATTCCAGTCCTACTTAGAGGACCTGCGATGAATATTATCAAAAAGTTACAATTAATGCAAGCCCTATTTATGATAATTATTAAATCTCCTTAAAGGTCTGACCTAGGTCAAACCTAAGAATATCCCAGACCAACAACAACCACCGCCATTTTCCCAGATGAACTCGCACATTACAACCAACCCAAACCCACCTTTTCGCCAAAGCCCCGAGAGCGAGATACCGCAGGGGAGAGGGATATCCGACAGGCGCAAGGTACAAAACAGAAGGTCTAACCTAGGGCAGACCTATGAGGGTGTTTCCTCACCTATTTCCACTTTGCAACATCTATTTTATGTAGTTCGACACCTTTCTTAACTATTGAAACAGCTAAAATTCCAAACATTACCACCGTTAGGGCAAATGCTCCTAGATCATACTGTGTTAATGAATGTCCATAAATATCAAAATATCTTACCTTTGAGAAAAACATGTATATTGAGAACAGTGCCCCTATTATCCTGATTTCTGTTGGACCAAATAACCCAAAGGAGTTTTTCGCCTTCCCCTCTACATATACAACCAAATCTACAAAAATCATCAATGTAAGATAAGCACATGCAAACAACAAAGCTATCTCAATCTTCACAAATCCAGACAACCCTATCCCCAATGCAAGAGTAATTACTGCAATAGCATCTACAATCTTATCTATAAAATACCCATAATTAGGCCTTGTCTTCTTCCGATATCTTGCAATGCTCCCATCAAAAGAATCTCCAAACCAATTAACAAATAAGCCAAAAGGGATTAAGAGAATAAGCCATTTATTTGCAAAACCAAACATAAAACCCAAACCCGTTATTATCATTCCAACATATCCCAAGACAGTAAGCATATCAGGAGATACCCATTCAGGTAATCTTGGACATATCCAATCCTTGGCTTTCTCCTCTCCCTTTGCTGTTATTGCTGTATTTACCGCATCCTGAGAATCTCTTTTATACTTAACTACAAAGTCATTAAAATCTAATGCTGGAATTTCTTTTTGCAAATCTTTTATAATCTCTCTTAATTCACCAAAGAATCCCTCCACATCACCTTTCCTCAAAAATGGCATTAAATCTCTTTCTGCTGATTTTTTGTTTTTATTCATTTTTCAAAATAAAAATATATAAAATAAAGGGAGGCTAGATATAAATATCATTACCTCCCTTACATTATACCACTTAAGCAGCCCTATTCCTTCTTCCCAGAAACCTCCTCTGCGACACTCTTTGGGACCTCTGCATAATGTGCTGGCTCCATTGTAGATCCACCTCTACCACTAGTTAAAGATCTAAGCTCACTTGTATAGCCAAACAACTCTGCCAAAGGAACAAGTGCAGTAATTCTACTAATTCCACCACCAAGGCTCTCTGTTCCCTGAATCTGACCTCTCTTACTACTCAAAGAACCTGTAACATCACCCATATAGCTATCAGGAGCATCAACATCAACTTTCATAATAGGCTCCAAAAGAATAGGAGAACCCATTCTCATACCTTCCTTAAAAGCCATTGAACCTGCAATCTTAAATGCTGCCTCTGAAGAGTCTACATCATGATATGAACCATCATAAACAGTGACTTTAATATCCACTACTGGATATCCTGCAGTCACACCAGATTTCATTGCTTCCTCAACACCCTTTTGAATTGCAGGAATATACTCCCTAGGAATTGTTCCCCCCTTAATTTCATTAATAAATTCAAAACCTTTACCCTTCTCGTTAGGCTCAAGCTTCAACCAACAATGACCATACTGACCTTTACCACCAGACTGCTTAACATATCTTCCTTCAACCTGAGGTACAAAGCTCTTAATGGTCTCCTTATATGCAACCTGTGGCTTCCCAACATTTGCAGCAACATTAAACTCTCTCTTCATTCTGTCTACAATGATATCTAAGTGTAACTCACCCATACCAGAGATAATTGTCTGACCTGTTTCTACATTTGTACTAACTCTAAATGTTGGATCCTCTTTAACAAATCTTGCCAATGCCTCGGACATTTTCTCTTCATCTGACTTTGTTGCTGGCTCAATAGCTTGAGATACAACTGGTTCTGCAAACTGAATCTGTTCAAGAATTATTGGGTGCTTCTCATCACAGAGAGTATCTCCTGTTACAGAATCTTTAAGACCAACAATTGCGCCAATATCTCCAACACTCAATGATGCTACCTCTTCTCTATCATCTGCATGCATTAGAATCAATCTACTTGCTCTCTCTTTAATACCCTTTGTTGAGTTAAGAACATATGAACCCGAGTCTAATTTCCCAGAATATATTCTAAAATATGAAAGATTTCCTACATGTGGATCATTTACAATCTTAAATACCAATGCTGAGAATGGTGCTGTTTCTTCCTGCTTTCTCTCTTCCTCTTCCCCTGTTTTTGGATTTGTTCCTTTTACTGCTGGAATATCTAATGGTGATGGAAGACAGGCAGTAATGTAGTCTAACAAAGTCTTTGACATTGCTGTCCTTGAATCCCCACCTAATACTGGGAATATAGCTTCAGAAAGAGTCCCTTTTCTCAATGCTGCGAAAAGCTCTTCCTCACCTAATTCTTCCCCTGCAAAATATTTCTCCATTAAAGCATCATCTTGCTCTGCTAATGCCTCTACCAATGTGCTTCTTAACTCATCTACTCTTGCCCTAATATCTTCTGGAATTGGAACTTCGTTTAAATCTGGTGTGTCATCTCCCTCATATACATAAGCTTTCATCTTTACCAAATCTACATAACCATGAAGATCTTGCTCTTTTCCAATTGGGTATGTGACAGCTACTGCCTTGTTGCTCAACCTATCCTTAATTGTCTGGAAACTTTGATCAAAACTTCCACCAATGAGATTGATTTTGTTCATAAAGCAGATTCTTGGAACATGATATTTGTTTGCTTGTCTCCAAACTGTCTCAGACTGTGGCTCTACACCTTTCCTTCCGTCAAAGATTACGACTGCACCATCAAGGACTCTAAGAGATCTCTCTACTTCCGCAGTGAAGTCTACATGTCCGGGTGTGTCAATAATATTGATTCTATATTTACTGTCATTATGAATCCAGAAGCATGTAACTGCTGCAGACATAATGGTAATTCCTCTCTCTTGCTCCTGTGCCATGAAGTCTGTTGTTGCTGCTCCTTCATGAGTTTCTCCAATTTTATGGACCTGCCCTGTGAAGTATAACAATCTCTCTGTTGTTGTTGTCTTACCTGCATCGATGTGTGCAATGATACCAATATTTCTGATTTTATCTAAAGGCATCTTAACATTGTATGTATTTTTGTCCATAAAAATTCTTAATTAAATTAGCAATATTAAATGAAGGGGAACTTTACCTTCGCAGCTGCGATTATACAGAACTATTTGAGATTAGACAACAGCTTGGTTGCTTCTTCCGTAACTTCATTTCTCAAATCGTATTCAATGCTTCTCTC
>CAZHSU010000015.1:0-2053 GCA_964535095.1 uncultured Candidatus Saccharibacteria bacterium
GCATACAGAAATTCCAAATTCCCAAGAGAAGCAACTCCTGCAATTATTAAATATCTTGAATCACTAACTATTGAGAAAGATATGGCATATATGTTTATTGATAGAGATACCTTAGAGAATAATCATGAACTTAAACAAGGTGCAAGTACTGCACAGAGTTTTTTGAGAGATAAGTACCTTAGATTTATACAGGGAGTTCATTGGGGATTTGTCATAAAGCCAGATATGAGTATCGATAATAGTTGGTTTGTTTCATTTAGAAGCACAAAGGGATACCAAGATGTGAAAGTTATTGCAGAAGAACTTGGTGGGGGTGGACATACATATTCTGCAGGAGTACAGATGAAGGCAAATTCATTAAATGAGGTACTGAATAGAATTTTGACAATCACAAGAAGACACTTGGAACGAGAGAAATAATTAGGAAATTAGCCTTTTCATGCTATAATAATCTTCATATAATTCAATCATTCTTTTTTCATATGGACGAAAAAGCAAAGGAAAGCCTTACTCCGAAAGAGTTTATTAAAACTTTGGGATGGATTTTCAAAGTTTACTACAAAATATCTCCTTCCAAAACAATCCTGCTACTGGTTACTAGAATTATTCGAGATATAAGGCCATTAATATATGGTGGATTCTTTGCAAAAATATTAGATAAACTTGTTGAGATTTCCCAAAGTGAAATAAAAGATTTTACAATGTTACTTCCTCTTTTAATAGGACTCCTTCTCTACTATGTTTTCTTTTCAGGACTATCAGGGAACATCTATCAATATGCGTATAGAGGAATGAGGCAACTCCTAAGAAATAATTTAGAGGTACTTTTTGCAGAACATCTACATTATTTAGGAATTCAGAATTTAGAAGATCCAGAAGTTGTAAGTAGAGTACAAAGAGCTGATCAGTGGTTATACGATACATTCTCGGTACTTAATGAAATAGTATACTTTATCTCAAACATAGTTCAGTTCTTCGTCTCCGGAGCTGTAATCCTCACATTCTTCCCAATAATGATTCCTATTCTTGTTGCATTAACAATTGTGAAATTCTTCCCTGACAGACACTTCATGAAGAAAGATTTCCATTGGCAAGTAGATCACATGGAAGAAAGAAGAATCGCAAATGCTTCTATCTCTGCAGTACAAAATCCGACAGATTTACAAGAAGTTAGCATCGTTGGTGGATATAACTTTTTTATAAGCAAATTTAATTCTTTCTGGGAGTGGTTTAACAAAGGAGCCCTAAAGATTATCAGGGACAGAGAAATTACAAATTTCTTTCTTGCATCTTTAGATTCTACTGTTAGTGTTGCTGGATATGGAGCTATTTTCTACAAATTTATAACGGGAGAATTTACAATCGGTACAGCTTCATTTCAGATGAGAGCATTGGATACTTTCGGAGGTTCATTAGATTCTGTTTTGGGCTCTATAACATATATGAACGAGTTTGCAGTGAAGATGAAAGATTTAATTACATTATTTGAAATGACACCCGTTATCAAAGATGGTCATATTAAACTTCCGTATTTAAAAACACCTCCTGCAATAGAATTTAGGAATGTGTCATTTAAATATCCTCGAGCAAAGAAATATGTTTTCAAGAACCTGAGCTTCAAGATAAATGCAGGAGAAGAAATTGCCATAGTAGGTCATAATGGTGCAGGAAAAACAACTATTGTTAAATTACTCGCAAAGATATATCAAGTAACAGATGGGGAGATTTTAATTAATGGAGAGAATATTAATGAATTGTCTATAAATGATTGGTATAAGAATATTGGGGTTCTTTTCCAAGAATTTAACTTTTATCCTCACCTTAGTGTGAAAGAAAATATTCTATTAGGGAAACCTATGGAGAAAATTAATGAAGAGAGAATTGTTGAGGCTGCGAAGAATGCCGATGCTCATGAATTTATAATGGAGTATAAAAATAAATATGATCAGATTATGAGTGAGAGAATTGAAGGAGGGATTAGACCAAGTACAGGTCAGGCTCAGAAGATTGCTATTGCAAGATTTTTCTACAGGAATGCTCCACTTGCTATTTT
>CAZHSU010000015.1:2153-5372 GCA_964535095.1 uncultured Candidatus Saccharibacteria bacterium
GCACTAGAATACCTCTTCACATTCCATTTCCAGAACATATTGGAAATAAATAGTAATAATATTCCGAGGAGTAACCCTACCAATACAAAGGTATAAGAGATTTCCCCTCTAATAATGTTTGCAGGAACTGTTGTTAAAAATGCAATTGGAACAACAGTATAAAAAACAACACCAAGAGAACTACCAAAAACATCTACTGGATATTTTGTAAGCCCAAGAAGCTCCTTAGCAATTGAAAGATAACCATTTCGTGGTTTAGAAATAGTAAAACTACCAAAGAAAAGATATATTGCATACCAAATTAAAAATGCAATAAATATTGCAATGAGGCCAACAAGAACATCAAGGAATTGTATATTCCCCCACTTTGCAATTAGGTAATAAAGAATTAATATAAAACCAGAAATTGCTGTAATGAAGTTTGTAATGAAAAAATCAGAAAAGGATGCATACCATGATGAAGAAAGAGGTTTGAGAAGAATGTAATCAAATTTGCCCTCAATTACTTTAGATTCTAAATAGAGAAGATTTGTAGAAAAAACAGACCAACCAACATAGTTAAGAACATTCCAAATACCAATAATTAGATATGTATCTGCCTTACTCCACCCTGCATATGAATCACTCCCTCCAAACAAAACATTTAGCAAAGCTATCTGTATACCAACTACAAGAAGTGTTCTAAGAAACCTTACAAAAATATCTGTTTTATACAGATAACTTCGTTTAAGACCTCCTCTAAGAACTTGTTTCCAAACATTCCAATAATATTTTATTCCCCTACTATATTCCCTCTGCTTCATATTGTTTTATCATTTTTTTGTAAATAAATTTGTAGGCGAAATATAAAAATATTAACCATGCGATACCAATTAAAAATCCAAGAAAGATTTCTCCACTTTTTATATCTCCAATAAGTATTTCGACAGGAAAGGAAAGTGTGTATCTAAATGGTAGTAGTTTAATAAAAGTATTTGCAAATCCTGTGAGAAAAACTAGTGGAATAAATTCTCCGGAGAGCAGTGATGCAATATTGTAGAAAAATATCCTAATACTATCCATCTCTTTTATTCTTATTGCTATTAATGAAATGATATTCCCAATTAGGAAGTTAATTAAAAATCCTAGGAGTATTGCAACAAGACCTAAGAGAATTGAGAGGATATTAAACTTCATTAACCAAAGATTACTGTTTAATGATATTAATATTCCTAAAAGAAAAGCAGGAAGAAAAAGAAAAACTCTTAAAATATTCCCCCCAATATTAATACCTAGATATTCCAAAAGATAATTGTATGGTTTGAGAAGAAGATTTGAAAATGTTCCATTAAGAATATTCCGAACACCATGCTCTACTGTGTAGTCTGAAGTAATCTTGCTCACAAGCATAAGTAGAATGTAATATGTTACGATATAGCTTTGCTGAACATTTCCATTAACTTTTGCTGACATCATCCAAATGAAGCAGAGGCCTACTATTTTAATCACATCTGCAATAATCCATGCAACCATCTGTCCACGATATCTGAACTCTTTTGAAAAATACATCTGAATCTCCCTACTTAGTATTCTTCTGTTCTTGTTCTCTTTTTTCTTTAATTTCATTTTCTAACTGTTTAACTTTCCACATAAATAGTTTGGATTTGCTTGTGGCATTTGGATAATCTGAGACAAAACTAAGTGCGGTTTCTAATACTGCTCTTGGTTTTGTTTTTGCCCATTTGATATACATTGTTAACCTCTCTTTGTCTTCAAGTTTTCCTGCTAATCTAAGGCCATAGCTTTGATGCTCGGTTGAAACATACTTACCTTTGTCTCCAAAGATTTTTTTAGGATTAGTTTCTAAAGAATCTACATCAAAGAGTTCTTGTTGAGATTCTACTTCTTTTTTCTGGGGTGTTTCTTTTTTTAGTTGCGAAAGTATATCTTTTATTGAATCCATATATGAAGTATACCATTACACCCTACTTATTTGTTCTAATAGCTCCTCTTTTGTTGGTAAAAAAAGACGATACTTGCTGGCAAATACCTGTGTATTGTCCTCTGGTAATGTCATCTCTACCATAGAATTTTCCTTATCTGCACATAACAAAATGCCGATTGTATCATTTTCCCCCTTCTGCTTCATTCTTCTATCATAATAATTCACATACATCTGCAATTGTCCTAAATCTTGATGTTTTAATTCCCCAATTTTAATGTCAAAAAGGACAAAACATCTTAGTAAACGATTATAAAAGACAAGATCAATATAAAAATGCTGTTCACTAAAAGAAATTCTTTGTTGCCTAGCTATAAAAGCGAAACCCTTCCCTAGCTCCAATAGGAATTCTTGCAAATTATCTATTAGCAAACTCTCAATGTCTTCTTCGAGATATTTTGTATTTTCCTTGATTCCTAGGAATTCAAAAATGTAAGGATCTTTTATAATATCCTTCGGTTTCTCTACTACTTGCCCCTTTTCACTCAATTTCAATATTTCACCCCTCTCTTTCCCCATTGACAATCTTTCATACAATCCTGAGTTAAACTGCCTTTTTAGTTCTCTAAGAGACCAGTTATTTTGTTCTGATTCTATTTCATAAAACTTACGAATTGGTTCATCTAGCCTTATGAGGAAAACATAGTGTGACCAAGAAAGAGGAAATTCCAAATTTCTAGCAGACAGCAAAGGTGAAGTGCTAGAAATCGCAGACACTGTCTGCGATTTGCTATGGGACAGGAAAAACAGTCGCATATTCTCAAGATTTCTTACTGAGAATCCTTTTCCGAACTCTTTTAGCAATCTTTTACTTAAATACTTCAGAGTCTCTTTACCGTATTCTGAAGTATTCTTCCCATTCTGCTCATATTCCACAATTAGTCTGCCAATTTCAAAATACAGATACACCATTCGAGTATTAATGTATCGATACACATCTCCTCTAGAAGAAGCTAAAAGTTCCTTAATATTTTGGAGTAAATCTTGTTTTTCTACTATCTCCATATCCCTATCTTACATTAGGGATATGAATTCCAGATGAATTACTTTTTCTTGTTCTCTTTCTTCTTCTCCTCAAATTTCACTTTTCCTTTATATATCTCCTTTGTAGAGTTCTCCACCTCAATTCTCATCTGTGGGAAGAAAGTCCCTTCTCTTGCAGTAACATCTTCCATAAACCAGAAGACTCTTTCACTCTGTCCATAACCACTAACAGGTGGCATACCATACTCCAACAT
>CAZHSU010000015.1:5472-8193 GCA_964535095.1 uncultured Candidatus Saccharibacteria bacterium
AGACTCTTTCACTCTGTCCATAACCACTAACAGGTGGCATACCATACTCCAACATTTCCACAAAATCTATATCTAACATCTGAGCCTCATCGTCACCACCCTCTCTCAATTCTTGCTGTTCTAAGAATCTCTCCAACTGATCTTGTGGATCATTAATCTCTGTATATCCATTTCCCAATTCACTTCCTGCAATGAGAACTTGGAATCTCTGAGTTAATCTATCATCGGTTTCCTGAGACTTTGCCAATGGTGACATGAACTTTGGATGATTCACCAAAAATGCTGGTCCTGAAATTGTAGGTCTAATACTCTTCCACAAAGAATCTATCATCCTATTTCTATTCGTCTCGCCACTCATCTCAATATTATTTTTCCTAACAACCTCCAAAATTGCTTCATCACTATCCTCAAAAATATCTACACCATATTTCTCCTTAATAACTCCTGTATAATCCACCTCTTTCCACTCATCTGCCAAATCAAAAGTATGCCCTCTTGTTGAGAATTTTGTCTTGCCATAAACTTTGTTTGCAATCTCTAAGAAAAGATTCCTTACCAACTCCATATTATCCTTGTAATCTGCATATGCCCAATACCATTCAATATCATAGAACTCCTGAAGATGTTCATCATCGATACCCTCATTTCTAAAATGTGGACCAAAAGTATAAATCTTCTCAAAACCTGACCCTATTAACCTCTTCTGGTAAAGTTCTGTCGAAATTCTAAGGTAGAAATCCTGATCTAATGCATTATGATGTGTAGTAAAGGGCTTTGCATCTGCACCACCTGGTACTGGCTCCATAATTGGAACTTCTACTTCCATAAACCCTTCCTTTGCCAAAAACTCTCTCTGTACCTTCCAAAACTTCGCCTTTCTTTCAAACAAACTAATCCTCTCTGGGTGAATAACCATATCTAAATATCTTCTTCTAAACTTCTGCTCCTTGTTCTTTAGCTCTCTTGGAATTGGTCTAATTGCTTTAGAGAGTAATCTAATATTACTTGCCATAATGGTAATCTGGCCTGTTTTGGATTTTCCAATTGTTCCATAAACTTCAACAAAATCTGCCAAATCTAAGAGTGATAGATGGGACCAACCAAGATATCCTTTCTTAACATCCTCACTCAACCCATCTTGTCTAATCATAATTTGAATAGAACCAGATTGGTCCTTGATATCTCCAAAAACTAATTTCCCATGCTCTCTCCATGCCATAATTCTTCCTGCGAGGCAGGTTTCTTTACCATCATATTTTTCAAAATCATTAACAATATCTCCGATTTTCTCCTCTCTGTATGTCTTTCCAGGATATGGATCATAGCCTAAATCTTTAAGTTTTTTAATTTTCTCAATTCTTACATCTCTCTGTCCTATTAAATCGCTTTTTATATCTTCCATAGATAGTATTAATAAATTGAAATGGATAGACAGATTATATCATAATACAGGCTCTATTCGTGAATTAGGAGGAAATCCCCTTTCTCGAAGTTCTCATAGAGATATTTTGCATCCGCAAGAACCATTCTAATACAACCCGCACTCTGCCTTGTGAAAATATTACTTTCTGGCTCATACCACTTACTTCCATCTTCCTTGTACATCCAAATTAATGCATGTAACCCATACCAAGAATCTTGCTTTTTGCTGTAGTGAAAAGCCATCCAATATGGCATATATTTCCCTCCTGGTGCAATTGGCTCCCTCCCCTTATCTACAATAGGGAAAACTCCGTAAACTTGCCAACCGTATACAGGACCAGAAAGACCAATAACTTTCTGCACAACTCCATTCTCCCATACATATAATTTCTGTTGAGAATTATCTACTTCCATATATCTATCTGCATATTTTCCATCTGTTCCTGGACCATCATTACTATCTATATCTATCCTTATATCTTTTATTCCATTCACATATGCCTCATTAACTTTATTAAAAATAGTTGAATAGTTAGGAACGATATCTACTTTTCTTGCCATAAACTCACCCTTATCATTCTTTATCAACTCCTTCTCTCCAAATAATGTTTCAAAATATGGAATTATCTTCCTCTCTAAATATTCATTAAACTTCTCTTTATCTAATTTAGAATCTGTAATTAAAGAAGAAAAGTCCTCATCTGGGATTGTTTTATACACATCATTAAATCCTAGAACTACAAAATATCCTAATTGTGGACTATCTGTAACAGAAATATCCTCATCTGTAGAGATATAATCTTCTAAGCCTAGAACTTCTGGGCTACTTACAGATTTTACATACCTATTATCTTCTTTGTTCACGAAATAGAATGAGATTGGGACTAACAAAAGGCTCATGACAACGCCAACTATTACACCTAATGGTATTGAAATTGTATCCCCAGATTTTTTCTCTTTTAGCATATATTAAATATATATGAATATGGAGAGAGGAGCAATGACATATAGTCTTTTTATTTCAGATATACATTTATTTAGAAGATTAATATATAATCATATTCATGGAAAACAAAAACACACTAGAAAATATCGTAGCTCTCTCTAAAAGGAGAGGAATTATTTATCCTAACTCTGAGATATATGGAGGTATTGCGGGTTTCTATGATTACGGACCAGTAGGAGTTGAGATGTTAAACAATCTCAAGAGATATTGGTGGAAGAATATGGTAGACAAAAGAGAGAATGTTGTAGGTATAGATGGAACAATAATTACACATCCAAAGGTATGGGAAGCAT
>CAZHSU010000015.1:8293-11059 GCA_964535095.1 uncultured Candidatus Saccharibacteria bacterium
AATGTTGTAGGTATAGATGGAACAATAATTACACATCCAAAGGTATGGGAAGCATCTGGGCATATAGACCATTTTGGTGATGAGGTTGTGGAATGTAAAAAGTGTCATCAAAGATTTAGACCTGAGGATATTGATGAGAAATGTCCTAGTTGTGGGAATACAGAATTTACAGAACCTAGGTCATATAATCTTCTTTTCAAAACAGAAGTTGGAGTAATTGAGGGAGCAAAAACAACTGCATATTTAAGAGGTGAAGCATGTCAGAACATATATTTGGATTTTAAGAATGTGGTAGATAGTACAAGGCAACAGATTCCTTTTGGTATTGCACAGATTGGTAAAGCATTTAGAAATGAGGTTACACCTGGAAAGTTCATTTTTAGGTCTAGAGAATTTGAACAGTGGGATTTGCAATTCTTTGTACATCCAAACGATATGGAGAAGTGGTTTGAATATTGGAAGGATGAGAGAATGAAATTCTATAAAGGATTGTATAGGAAACATGAGAATTTGAGATTTTATCAGCATCCGAAAGACAAATTAGCTTTCTATGCTAAGGATGCTTATGATATTGAATATCTCGCTCCATGGGGTTGGGCAGAAAATGAAGGTATACATTGGAGAGGAGATTATGATCTAACTCAGCATATGAAATATTCTGGCACAGATCTTGCATACACAGATCCAATTTCAAATGAGAAATATATTCCGAATATTGTGGAGACATCTGGCGGTGTAACAAGGACATTCCTCTATCTTCTCTTAGATGCATATGAGGAGGAAGATTTGGGTAATGGTAATACAAGAACTGTATTGAAGATACATAAAGATATTGCTGCATACAGAGCTGCAATTTTCCCATTGGTTGGAAATAAAGAGGAGATAGTAAACAAATCAAGAGAGGTTTTTGATCTCCTTTCAGATTCATTTAAGGTTGTTTGGGATGGGAGAGGAAATATTGGTAAGAGATATAGATACCAAGATGAAATTGGGACACCCTACTGTATTACGATAGATTACGAAACATTAGAAAACGGAACTGTTACAGTCCGAGACCGAGATACAATGGAACAGCAGAGAGTTAAGATAGAAGATTTAAAGGGAATCCTAGTTTAACAAATCTCAACTATTTCATACTCAATATCACCATCATCAGTATTGATTGTTAGCTTCTCCCCTTTCTTCCCTGCCATCAAGGCTTTCCCTAATGGTGATTTATCTGAAATCTTTTTCTCTAAAGGATTTGCTTCAATATCCGAGACAATAGTGAATTCATTCATTTTCCCTTTTACTTTTACCTTCACTTTGGAACCAATCTCTATATCATCTTTACAACTCTTTTTTTTCTCCATAATGGTAGCTTTTTCTAGAGTCTCCTCTATTTCCTGCACCTTCATATTTACTTTGTTTAGTTCCTCTGTAACAGCAGAGATTGAATCTGTATCCTCACTTACATCACTCTGTCTTGCATGTTCTAAGTTCTTATTTAACTCGCTTCTGTTTTCAAGAAGCTTCTTTAAAGATGCCTTTAATTTTACAGACATATCTTTAGATATTATTATTTTTTCATCTTTCATAGTTTTAAAAAATCAATTAAAATAGGTATGGGAATAATCGGTACGTGTGACCTTTGTATATTATACCATTTTCTTCGAACTCTTTCGAAAATTGTCAATTTCTTTGTGATTACCAGAGAGGAGTACTTCTGGAACTTTCCAGCCATTGAATTCTTCTGGCTTGGTATATTGTGGATATTCTAGTGAATTATCATTGAAGGTTTCTTCATCTAGGGAAAATTCGTTCCCTAGAACTCCTGGAATGAGTCTTGTAACCCCATCTATTAATATTAGAGATGGTAATTCTCCACCAGAGAGTACATATTCCCCTATTGAGAATTCGTAGTCTACAAGATGGTCATGTATTCTTTGGTCAAAACCTTCATATCTTCCACAGAGGATTATCATATGTAGGTCTTTGTTTGAAGAGAATTCTAATAATTTTTTCTGTTTTAGCTGTTCTCCTTTTGGTGTTGTTATTGCAACGATTGTATTTTCTTCTTTTAATTCCTTTATTGCTTGATATATTGGTTCTACTTTCATTATCATGCCTGGACCACCTCCGTATGGTGTATCATCTACTGTTTTGTGCTTGTCCTTTGTCCATTTTCTAAGATCGTGGGCATTTATTTCAACAAGTTTTTTTTCTCTTGCTATTCTTACTATGCCTGTATTTATATATTCCTCTATGATATTAGGAAATATTGTTATTATGTCGAATTTAATCATGGTTGTATTATACTATTTTTTACTAACAAAAATATTATCCTTAATATAATATCTCCAAGGTACATCCTTATATTCCTCAGCATAATCTATCCCTACCCTTGCTGTTTTTACAATATCCCTGTCATTAACTATAAAACCATCATCTACTATATATAGCTTAGAATTAGGTTTTGTCATATCATGTCCATACAATTCTTTGGTAATATTCATTGCTTTACACAATTTCCCCGGACCATTAGTTAGAGATTTTATATCTTCCATACCTCTTCTTTCCTTCATTACATTTATTCCATATATTGGTTCTACAGCTCTAATTAGTACTACATTGGGAATATTTTTCTTCTCTGTAACAAAGTTAAGCAGATGATACATATGTACTCTATATACATATGCATAGCCTCCTTCTTCAAATTGAATGTTTGTTCTAGGTGTCCTTTTATTAAGATATGTATGTGATCCTTTGTCCTCACCTCCTGTATAT
>CAZHSU010000016.1:0-7326 GCA_964535095.1 uncultured Candidatus Saccharibacteria bacterium
TCCTTTTTGGATACTTCTCAAAAACATCCTTGACTGTCATTTTTACATCTGGGAAAAGTAGCTCTGCCAATTTTCTGCTTTCTTCTGGGTTTTTCATAAAAGATATTTAAGATTATTCTTATACTTAATTAATTGTGGTAATATTATAGCATGACATTAACAGAAGCGGCATTTTGGACAAAAAGATTTGGGGTTATAGCCCTAGGCCTTCTTGTAGTTCTAGTTTTGGGAGTTCTGGTACTTACATATGAGCCACCAGCTGCAGCACCAGAGAAATACTTGAAACCAAACTTTGCATGTACAGAGAAAAGGGAGGAGTTTCTTGAAACTGGGGTGTTAGAGATTCCCTCACTTAAACTTGCAGAGGGTTCTAATATGCTTTTTGAGATTAATACAGATACAGGGAAGATTAATGATGCAATTGAGATTGTTAATATGTATGCATACAATAATCCAACTCAAGCATGGGATGCTCGATTGAGAGCAAAAGCACTGGCAACAAAGCTCGGTTTTGAAGGAGATAGCATTTCTAGGGAGAGAGAAGGATTTTATGAATGGGAGAATTCTGCTTTTCGGAAGACTCTTTCTGTGAATGCAAAGAACCAGAATTTTTCAATGAAGACGGATACCCTGTTTGCAAAAAGGATTGGAGAAACAGGTTCTCTTCCTTCGGAGCAGGAGGCTAAGAGTAAAGCAAGGAATGCATTGAGTTCCTTGAGTTTATTGAATTCTGATTTTAGCAGTGAAAACAATGTTAGTTATATTACGATTAATCCAGATGGGAGTTTTAGTAAAGCTTTGTCTGCATCAGAGGCACATTTGGTTAAGGTAGATTTTGTAAGAGAGAAGTCTTTGGTGACAATTAACTCGGATATTGTTAATGCGAAGGATATTGTAAAGAGATTTGAGGATACAATTGGGCAGGAAGCCGTTCAGGAGAATACAATTATTGATGACAAGAAAGTAGATATGTATACTTTTAATACTAGAGTTGTTCTTCCAAAATCCCAAGAATCTAATATCTCTGTGTATGTAGGTGTGGAGAACAAGGATCAGAGAGGAGCATTTGCTTCTATTTACCAGATAGATTATACCTATTGGCCTTTGGCAGTAGAGTCTTGTGGGACATATAAATTGATAACCCCGCAGATTGCTTTGAACAGGATTCAGAATGGTGAGGGAAGTATTGCATATTTGTATGATGCGAATGGTGATGATATTAGTGAGTATTCTCCGAGGGTTGTGAAGAAGTTTATTGTTAACCAGAATATGAGGCTTTTCTATTATGAGTCCCCAGAGGAGCAGGATTTCTTACAACCTGTGTATGTGTTATCTGGTGAGACTATTTTTGAAGGTGATGTTACAGGAAGATTCGATATTTATTATCCTGCTATAGATTATTCTTTGGTTCAGGATAAGATTGAATTGCCAGAACCTGTTATAGAAGAGAAGAAAGGCTTGCTTCCTACCTAATTTATTGTATAATTCTCCGAATGGAAAGGACTTTTGTTAAAAACCTTAAAGATAGTATTGGTAAAGAAGTTAGAGTACGTGGGAGGGTTGATACTATTCGTGATCAAGGGAAGATTATTTTTCTCATGCTTAGAGACAGGACAGGTATTGTGCAGAGTGTTTGTTGGATAGGTAATGGGGAGGAATTGTTTGCCCAAGTTAAGAGTCTTACAAATGAGTCTGTGGTGGATATTAGAGGTATTGTTAATGAGGCAAAACAGGTTGCAACTGGTTATGAGGTTGAGATTAAGGATATTGTTATTGATTCTTTAGCTAGGACACCACTTCCAATTGTTATTGAAGGAGAACATACAGATAACTTGACTTCCTTAGACCAGAGATTGGACAATAGATGGGTTGATCTTAGATCCAAGAAAAACCATTTAATGATGGAAGTGGCTACTGTTATGACAAATGCCATGAGGGAGTACTGTATTGCAAATGACCTGATAGAGATCCAAGCACCTAGGATAATTGGAGCTGCAAGCGAAGGAGGAGCTAATGTTTTTGAGGTTAAGTATTTTGACAAGAAAGCATACTTGGCACAATCTCCACAGTTTCATAAACAGATGGGTATTGCTTCAGATTTGGAAAGGGTGTTTAATGTTGGACCTGTTTTCAGAGCAGAGAAATCCTTTACTACTCGACATTTGACTGAGTATACTAGTTTCGATGTTGAGCTTGGATATATTGATTCATATAAAGATGTTTGCAAGTTTGAACAGGAGATGGTTTTAGCAGCACTTAGGGCTGTTAAAGAGAAGTTTGGTAAAGAGATTAAGGAGATATTTAATACTGAAGTTGTTGTTCCAGAAGGGGACTTTCCATATATTACGGTAGAGGAAGCTAAGAAGAAACTTAAAAAGAGAGGTGTTCCTAGTAAGGATGATGGAGATTTTTCCCCTGAGGAAGAGAGAGCATTGAGCGAGATTATTCTTGAGGAGACAGGTTGTGAGTTTGTTTTTGTTATAGATTATCCACATAGACAGAGGGCATTTTATCATATGAAGAATCCAGAGAACCCTACCCTAGCATTGGGTTATGATCTGTTCTGGAAAGGTGTAGAGATTACAACAGGTGCACAGAGAGAACATAGAGAGGAACAGCTGAGAGAGAGTGCAAGAGAGAGAGGCATTGATGAAGGTTCCCTAGAAGATTACTTTGATTATTTCAAATATGGTTGTCCTCCACATGGTGGGTTTGCAATTGGAACAGAGAGAATGCTTATGAAGATGCTTAATCTTAACTCTGTTCTTGAAGCTACATACTTACCAAATACACCTAATAGGTTGGGGAAATTAATTGCTAAGAGTAAGACTGAGAAGGCTTAATCTATTCCGCAAACCTCCACTCCTTAACTGTAAACTGCACATTTTCCATACCATTCCATATATTCAAATCTGGATAGCCAAGAACATCTATCTTTGTATCTTTAATTAATTCTTCTTTATCTTCCCCTGCACCGAAAAGAAGAAGTGTTAACAAATCTATACCACTACCCTTCACCAGAAGCTTCAAATGGCCCTGATCTTTTCCCATCACATACTGTTGCACTATTACTAAGTCTCTAAGGCAGATAACGGGTTTCGGGTTGCCATATCCATATGGCTCTAATTGTTCAAGATTTACTATCAAGGATTTTGTAATATTCTCACTCTCCAACAGCATATCTACATTCATCCTAGGAACAAGTTGTTCCTCTGTAATCTTCTCATTTGCATATTTAATGAACTCTTCTCTAAACTCCTCTATCGTTTCTGGCTTAGCACTAAAACCTGCTGCAAGTTCATGACCTCCATACCTAAGAAGATATTTATCAAATTTCCCTAGTGTATCTGTAATATTAAAACCCTTAATACTTCTCGCAGATCCTTTCACCACACCTTCCTTGCTAGTAGCAACAATGGTTGGTCTAAAATATTCCTCTTGGAGTTTACCTGCCACAAGACCAATTATCCCCTCGTGCCAATCTTCTCCAATAGCGAAAATTGCCTTTTCTTCTTCATTAACCTGCTCCTGTGCAGCAGCTCTTGTTTCTACTGTCATTTGTTGCCTTTGGAAGTTTAATTCCTCAAGAGCATTGGCAATATCCTCACACTGCTTATCTTTCTTACTAACAAAAAGTTTTACACCTTCCAATGGAGAACCAATTCTCCCACAAGCATTTATCCTTGGACCAATGACATATCCTAAATGGTATGCAGAGATCTCTTTGACATTCACACCTGCCCTCAAACACAAATACCTCATTCCTTTTCTCTTACCTTTGGCAATTTGCTTTAATCCATATTTAACGAATATTCTGTTCACTCCGACAAGGGGCATCATGTCTGTGACTGTTGCAAGAGCAACCAAATCTAAACCTTCTGTATCCTCAGTAATTTCATAATCCATACCTACTTCTTTTTTAATCTGCTGTATCAAGAGGAAGACAACCGTTGTTCCACATATCTCTCTCTGTGGATATTCATGCTCTGGATACATCTGATGCACCAAAGAATATGGCAATTCTGGACTTAAATCTTCTGGTGGTTGGTGGTGATCTGTAATGATAAATTTGAGTTTTTTAGAATACCTCTTAATTAACTCCTCATCTCTAACACCACAATCTACAGAGATTAGAAGATTTGTTTTTAAGTCTAAGACATCTTTTAATGACTCTTCTGTAAGCCCATATCCTTGATCTATCCTACTTGGGATATATGGAACTACATCTACTTTTATACCCAGATGTTTTGCTAAGTCTCGATACAAAAACTCCCAAAGTAAGGAAGATGCACAGATTCCATCAGAATCGAAATCCCCATGAATGAGGATTCTATCTCCTTTCTTCACACTCTTTATAATCTCCTTTGCTGCTTTTTTGGAATCAAAAAGGTTATCAGGAGATGGAATATCTTTCAGTTTGGGAGAGAGAAACTCATCATTTTCCTTAATCCCCCTTCGCTCAAGAAGAGTTTTAATAATGTCTTTTTCTTCAACTATATTTTCTGGAAGAATCCACTTCCTCCTACTCTTCAGACTTTTCATTTATTAATGTTTCAATTAAATCCCAACTAAATCCTTTTCTAAGCAAGAAATCTATCTTCTTTCTATCTTTAATTCCAAACTCCTCTTCTTTATACTTCTTTTCATACACTCTCTTGAGCATATCATATTCATCTTCTACTAACTCATCTAATCTTTCCTGAGCAATCTCCTTAGAAACACCCTTTGAGAGAAGTTCTGCCAAGAGAATATTTTTTCCTCTTGGTTTATTCTTTATTCTAGATTGGATAAATGCCTCCGCAAATTCACTATCATTAAGATATGAATATTTCTCCAACTTCTGCATAGTATCCTCAACTAACTGCTCTCTCCTCTCTTTCTCTAATTCCTCATACCAACTCCCCTTCTTCTTAAACAGAAGATTCGTAAGATATGTTCGAATCTGTTTTGCTGTTTTTACAGAACTACTTAGATAATCTACTGCTCTGTTAAAAAGTCTCTGCCCTAAATCATCATAGAGAATATTCACATACTCCTCTTCCCCTATCTCTTGCCCTATGTAAATACTATACTTCGCAACAGTATTTAGAGATAATCCACAAGCAAACTTCCCATCTAAGAAAAGGCTAACTCTCTCCGTATTCCTCTCCTGTGCAACAAGCTGAGTTACTTTCATTATTTCATTGTAGCTCTAACTTCTTTCTCTATCTTCTCTTTTAATTTTGAATCTTCCTTCAGAAGTTTAACTGTTGCTTCCTTCCCTTGTCCTAACTGATTCTCTCCATATCTAAACCATGCACCTGATTTCTCTACAACCTTAGTTTGTAAAGCAGCATCCAAAATACTACTCTCTTTATCTATACCGAGTGGATATATCATGTCAAAAGTTGCTTCCTTAAATGGAGGTGCTACCTTATTCTTCACAATCTTTACTTTTCTAGAATGACCAATAACTTCTCCATCCTTAAGAATCTTGTCTTTCTGCCTAATATCTATTCTTACAGAAGCATAGAACTTCAAAGCATTACCACCTGTTGTTGTTTCTGGATTACCAAACATAACTCCTATCTTCATTCTTAACTGATTAAGGAAGATTATTGTTGTCCCCGCTTTGTTTGCAATTGCAGTGATCTTTCTCAATGCTTGGGACATAAGTCTTGCTTGAAGACCCATATGACTATCTCCCATTTCACCCTCAATCTCTGCTCTTGGAGTCAATGCTGCAACAGAGTCTACGACAATAACACCAAATGCTGCTGACCTTACCAATGTTTCCAAAATTTCAAGTGCCTGCTCACCAAAGTCTGGCTGGGAGATATAAAGGTTATCAATATCTAAACCGATATTTTTCGCATAAACAGGATCAAAAGCATGCTCAGCATCAATGAATGCAACAGCCTCACCTTTTTTCTGTGCTTCTGCCAAAATATGAATTGCAAGAGTTGTTTTACCTGAAGACTCTGGCCCATAAATCTCAACAATTCTTCCCTTTGGAATACCTCCAACTCCTAATGCTAAATCTAACGACATAGCTCCTGTTGGAATCACCTCAATATCTACCTTCTTCTCATCACCAAGCTTCATAATAGAACCCTTACCAAATTGCTTCTCAATCTGTGCAACAGCCATATCTATCGCCTTGCTCTTAGGACTATCAACTTCAACACTTGGGACAGTTTTCTTCTTTACTTCTTTCATTTATATCGGATTTGAAAAATTTATATGTTTTATATCTTAAGAATATCAAAGCAAGTGAAGGTAGTCAAAAAGAAAAAAAACGGAAATGTCATTAACCGATAATAATTTTATACAAACCTTTTATTTACAATGTCTGAGAAGTTCTCAACAAATGTATCTCTCAAACTTTTCTCCTCTCTAATATATTTAGCTATCTCAATTTGTATTGAAGGGATACGATATTTCTGTACCAAAAATTCTCCAAGTGTTTCTTGGTCATCATCCATGAATGTAAAAATAGCAATATTTATTCCATACAACTCATTTTTCGCTATCTCTTCTCGCACATCATCTGCAAACTTTTTAGATTTTAGGAATCTTTTTGCATAATATATTCCTAAATCGTATTCGTTATTTACCAATGCCAAACCATGAATGTCTACAAATTGCTCAATCTTTTGCTCTTTTACAATTTCTTCGACAGCCTTCCTGTATGGATTTAATTCTAATCTATGGTAGTTTGGATCATAATCGATACCATCATTAAGATATATTCCCCATGCACCTGTTTTTTCACATATCTCTTTCACAATAGTATCTGTCAAATCCTCACCCTGCCTGTATCCCATACTTAGCCTTGGCCTTTTGTAGATATGTGCATGTGGTGCAGAGAGAAGAATTGGCTTCTTCCCTTCAATTATTTCAAAGTGTGCAGTTTTCATAATATATAAGTTACCATATATTGCCATGATATTTCAAATGTGTAACAATGAAGGATATAAATTTATTCTATCTTAAATGAAAAATTTTAAAAGATTTTTTATTACATTGGCTGTAATTTCTTTGCCAATGTTTTTCTTTTATAGCCCTGTTCGTGCTCAATCCCTAGATGATAGTTGGGATAACGAGGTAGGTACATATGAATCTACTATTACCTATGATACCTTTGATTTTGACACAACATTAGATGATGTCCAAAGTATCCAAAATACCGAAGATGCTGAAGCACTTTTAGGTTTCTTCGCACTTTTCACTGGAGGTATATTAATTTTCGCCATAATAATGTCTCTTGGGATGTATGTTTATACTTGCTTGACACTACAGAAGACTGCACAGAAATTAGGAATGGAGAATACATGGTTTGCATGG
>CAZHSU010000016.1:7426-8824 GCA_964535095.1 uncultured Candidatus Saccharibacteria bacterium
GAAGAGTAGCTGTAAAAGGCTACTCTTTTTCTTTCTCATCAAGCTCTAAGAAAAGTCTTTCTGTCTCACTATTTGTCAAACCCTCTTGTTTTACTTTCTCCACCCTCTTCTCCAACTGCTTAAATCTTGTACTACTCACAGTATCATACTGTTTCTCCAAAGCATCTAACTTGTCCCCTATCTTCAAAAAAGCTTCAGAAAAAACACCAAACTCTTTCTCAAATGCTTTAACATGAGAGATAATATTGTAAATATTACTCTGCACCCTGAAATTCTCATAGGACTGCCTGACCATTCTTAAAATTGCAGTAAAACTAAATGGTCCAGCCAACACAACTCTGCCCTGCATAGCACTCTCTACAATATCAGGCATCTTCTCATATATATACGAAAAAATCATCTCATTTGGAATGAAGAGAATAACAAAATCCACAGTCTTATCCATAGGGTTAATATAATCCCTAGTAGTCACCTGCTTAATCTTCTCCTTCACATCTTTCTCAAATTCAACCATATACTTCTTCTTCATCGCCTTATCATCTGTCTCTACCATCTTCTGCAAATTAGAATATGGGAACTTAGAATCTACATTAATCCTTGTACCATCTGGCATAAAAACTGCAAAATCTGGTCTCGTTCCTGAATCTTCCTGCTTCTTGTTAAATTCATAATCCACACCTTTCACAAAACCAGCCATTTTCAAAAGATCTTCAGCAACTCGCTCACCAAACTGTCCCCTTACTTGGTTATTATCAAGCATCTTCTTCAAATCACTCGTACTCACAGAAAGCTGCTCTGTAATCTTCCTACTCTCCTCCACAGAAGTTTTAAGTGCAGAATATGTATCAATCCTCTCCTTCTCCGCACCCTTCATATATTCCTCGAGATTTTTTACAATTCTAGTAATCTCTTCCCTCTTATTCTCCAAATCTATCCTACCCTGCTTCGTTTCCGAACCAAGTTTCTCATTCGCCATTCTTACCAAATCCTCATTCGCCTTACTCAAAACTTCAGGAAGAAGTTCATTGAGTCGATTCCCTATTGCTTCTTCTATATCCTCCTTCTCTTTTTGTGAACCTTTTTTCAAGAAAAAAGTTATTCCTACTCCTAAAAACAACCCTCCTACCAAAGCGATTATTACTAGCATTGTATTTGACATAATGGTAAAATTGCTAAAATTATCAATATCTAATTATTATACCAACAATTCAAAATGTCCACACTAAAAAAGAAAGATATGAAATTTTTGTCCAATCTCTTTTTCACCACAATACTTGGAGGGGTTGTTGGATTACTTAATTATGCTTTCAATATTCTAATTGCAAAATATACATCTTCTGAAGTATTCGGAACATTTAGTGCTGCATTGGGAATAATATATTTGACACAGATTAGTGG
>CAZHSU010000016.1:8924-10940 GCA_964535095.1 uncultured Candidatus Saccharibacteria bacterium
AAAGGATTATTACTTGGTGAGGAGAAAGTTATTACTGTAAATCTAGTTCTTTTAGCTGAGACCATTCTGAAGTTTGGTATTGGAATTATTGCAATAAAGATGGGCGGTAATATCCCATTGCTCATAATGGCAAATGCCCTTCCAGCAATGCTTAGTACAATAGTAATCCTTCCTCTTCTTAAGTATAAAAAGGGGGAAGATGTCCAAATAAAGCAAAATTGGAAAGAGTTTGGATTAATGGCAATCTCTTTCTTACTTCTAACAATGCCTTTTACATTAGATTTAATATTGGTAAACAAAGATTTTAGAGCAGATTATTCTTCAATCTCACTTCTTGGAAAGATTGTATATTTTGCCTGTACGATAACTGCTTCTGTGATGTTCTCAAGATTAGCAAATGAGAAAGAGACAAAGGGAAAAAGAAAAAACTTAATAATGGCAATTGTATTATCTCTCTTGATTGGAATTGTACTTTCTCTTGCGTTCTTCTTCTTCGGGGAATTCATCATTAAACTTTCAGTAGGAGAACAATACTTATCTATATCGAAATATTTAGGTGTTTTTGGTTTATGTATGACAGGGTATTCCATCGTCTACATGATTACAAACTATTTTATTTCCAGAAATACATATTCATACATATTTGTCCTTCTTGCAGCAACAATTCTTCAAGTTCTTCTTTTTACATTTAGAAATAATTCAATAGGTGTTGTAGTCGAGAACCAAATTATTTTATATAGTCTTCTAACAGTATTCACAGTACTGTTCCTTTTAATTAAATTTAAGCAGGATATTAAAAATGAAAGAGGAGAAGAAAACAATAAGAAGTAGAATCGAAAATTTTAAGAACGATTTTGCGAAATTTGCCTTTAAGGGTTCTATGATTGATATTGCAATCGGTATGATGGTTGGTTCAACTATCACTGCAGTTATTAATTCTTTAATTAAGGATATTATTAATCCCCCTATTGCAAAAATTCTCTCTGGGGTAGATTTTAGTCAGAAGTATTTTGTTTTGGGTGAAAATCAGTTTGACTCTTTACAAGCAGCACAGGACTCTGGTGCAATTGTTATTACTTATGGTAATTTCATTAATGCGGTTATTGCATTTTTGCTTACAGCTTTTGTTCTTTTTATGCTGGTTTCTTGGATTAGAAAGTTGGACAAGAAGGAGGAGAAGAAGACAGAGAGTAAGACAAAGAGGTGTCCATATTGTAAGTCTGATATTAACAAAGATGCTACTCGATGCCCATTCTGTACAAGTGAATTGAAGAAGAAATAGTTTCTATGAAGATATTGGAAAATAAAAAATTAGGGATTAAATGGTGTGAAGTATTTATCTTTCTTTTTCCTATTCTCTTTATTCTTTTTTTCTTATGGTTGAGGAGAAACCATTTTCAAACATATGAGATTGTGGCATTTGAAGATGGTGTATTGGAATGGGGACAGTTCTTCCTTTACCTTTTATCTTTTATTCTTACACTTGCCCTTGCGATTAGGTTTAGAAAAAAGAAATTCCTGTTTGCAATCTATGCTCTTATGGCAATGGCTTTTCTTTTCATTTCACTAGAAGAGATTAGTTGGGGGGAGAGAATTTTTGGGACAGGATTAGTAACCATTTCAGAGGATTTGATGGGTAGGAATATACAGGGAGAGATGAATTTTCATAATATAGATAGTATTCATTCTAAGATTGGTTATATTTATATCGCTATTGGTTTTGTTGGGTGTTTTGCTTGGTTAGGGATTTCTATTTTGAAAAAGTTTAAGAAGCCTGGGAAAGAAATGAAAGAGTTACTCCTTCATTTTATTCCTCCTTGGTATTATTTTTTCTATTTCTTCCCACTTTTTATTAATTTGATTACGATCACTATGTATGAGTTTATGCCACAGGATTATGAGGTGGTGGAGACTGTGTTATCAATAGGTTTGTTTATTTTTGTTTTGGGGAATTTTATTAGATTTAGAAAGGTTAACTATTTTGATTATGTTAAGAAGGGATTGAAAAGAAGTGGT
>CAZHSU010000017.1:0-4683 GCA_964535095.1 uncultured Candidatus Saccharibacteria bacterium
TAGGGTGAAAATAATCCCACCAATTAGGAGAAATCCAAAAATTGTAAATACTATTTTCTTACCCCTCATAATCTAATCTAAATATTTCTTAACTGCACTAAAACTACTAATAGCTCCAAGTAAAGCACCTATTCCAATATGTACAATATAATAAGCTAAAAGGAATGTAATATTAACAGGTTTAACAAACAAAATACCCAAATCCCTCAAAGTCTGGTTAATAGAAAGTGCAAATCCAGCATCTTTCATAATTGTTGAAATGAAAATGTAAAAAGGAATAATAATCAATGTTGCGGCAAGAAAACCACCAATAGCACCATAAAGACTACCTTCTAGAATATATGGTTTAGTAATGTAATCTGTAGGACTACCAACCAATTCCATAACTCTAATCTCCTCCCTATGTGCATTAATATTAAAACCAATAGCTATTCTAATTAAGGAAAATGCCATCACAGTTAATGCAGCAATCATTACAATTGATGCAACATTAATAACATTAGAAATTACTTTTAGATTCTTCACAACATCTTTGAAATAAATAACATCATCAATATACGCGTTAGTTTCCTTCTCTACATTAATCCTCTCAATGATTTTCATGAGAGAATCAATAGACTTTGCCTTAATCTCCAAACTTGGGGGAAGGGAATCCGCAGTTACAGTAGAGAGCAGCTCAGGATTATCTGCAAAATCTTCTTTATATATACTAAGAGCTTCCTCTTTAGTAATATGTCTAATATTCTCAACAAGCCCTGACTCCTCTAATCTCTCTTTTAAGCTAAGAATATCACTCTCATTTGTATCTCTTTTGAAGAAAATCATTACATTAGCTCTTTTTTCAAAATGATCGACACCCTTCTTTGAAATTACTGCGACTGTTATGAAAAATGAAGAAATTAGAAGAACTATGGTTGTTACTATTACTGTTGAAATAGCTAGAAACCTATTTCTCTTCATATTCTTCTTTGTTACATCTATTAGTCTATTTGATTTCATAATTATTTTGTTTCTTTACTAGTTAAATAATCTTTCAGGAAACTCTCAAGTTTCTCTTTCTCCTTCTTTGTCATCTTGAGTGTTTCTAAATCGTCTTCGGTCAAGTTAAGAACAAGGTCTATACTTGTGATCTTTGCTTTTAGTAACTTAGCTTTCGTTCCCTTATCCAAACCGTCTAAGACCTTGTCATATTCTATATCTTCTTCCTTTGCTCTCTCTTCCAAATCCTCATCTATTCTTACCCCAACTTCCTCTTTGGGTTCTTCTTTTACTTTTGTTTCAATCTTGGTCGCTTTTGGAGTGGGCTTTTTAAGTGTGTCATAATTCCCCTTCGTATCTGAAATGACTTTTCCATCTTCCATCCTAATAACTCTGTTGTTGAGTTTGTTTACAATCTCTCTGTCATGTGTAATGACCATAACTGTTGTACCTGCCTTGTTAATACTGTTCAAAATATCTATAACTTGGAATGAACTCTCTGGATCTAAGTTTCCTGTTGGCTCATCTGCCACAAGGAAATCCGGATTATTTGCCAATGCTCTTGCGATAGCTCCTCTCTGTTGTTCCCCACCAGAAAGTTGCTCAGGGAAAAGATCTTTCCTGTCTGCTAATTTCACTAACTCCAAAAGATAACCTGTTGTTTCCACTATCTCCTTCTCTTCTTTTCCTAATATCTCTAGTGCAAATTTAATATTTTCTTCCAAGGTTTTAGATTCCAAAAGCTTAATATCTTGGAATACAATTCCTAACTTCTGTCTATATGTAGGAAGGAGTTTCTTTGGCAATTTGCTTAAATGAATATCTTCGAAAATAATATCTCCAGATGTTGGAATCTCTTCTCTTATTAGGAGTCTGAGTAGGGTAGTTTTCCCTGCACCAGATGGCCCAACTAAGAATGTAAATTCTCCTTTATTAACCTCAAAGGAAACATCTTCCAAAGCTGTAATAGAGTCTGTATATTTCTTTGTTATTTTGTCAAAAAGCAACATGGCAGTTTTAGTCATATTAAAATATTCTACTATATCTTACCCCATTCTAATCTCTGCTTCAACAAATTCGTCAAGATTCCCATCCAATACACTTTCTGGGTTGCTAGACTCAACATTTGTTCTCAAATCTTTGACCATTTTATATGGGTGGAGAACATAATTTCTAATCTGGTTTCCCCAGCTAGCAATTTTGTAATCTCCTCTAATATCTGAAATTTCTTTTAGCTTTTCATCTTCTTTAATTCTCCATAATTTTGCTTTTAGAATGTTCATGGCACTTTCTCTATTCTGAGCTTGGCTTCTCTGAGTGGAAGAATTTACAGTTATGCCTGTTGGAATATGTGTAATCTGTACTGCGGATGATGTTTTATTGACCTTCTGTCCACCAGGGCCACTTGCTTTCACGGCCTTAAAATCTATATCTTTATCTGGAATCTCAATTTTAACTTCCTCTTTCTCAAAAAGTGGTAAGACCTCTACACCTGCAAATGTTGTTTGTCTTAACCCTTGTGAGTTATATGGAGAGATTCTCACTAATCTATGTACTCCTTGCTCTTTCTTTAACATTCCAAAAGAGAGAGGTTGGTTAATTTGTATTGTGACTGTGGAAATTCCGACTTCGCTTCCTTTCAGCATCTCTATTATATTGTAATTCCAATTCTGCTTGTCAAAATACATAGTGTACATTCTAAAAAGCATACTTGCCCAATCATTTGCCTCTGTGCCACCTTGTCCTGCATATATAGTCATAAGTGTTGGATATTGGTCATATTCACCAGAGAGAAATCTTCTTAGAGAGAACTTTTCTAATTCATCTTTCAGCTTAAGGTACTCATCAATTAGGTCATTCTGTTGAGTTTCTTTCTCAATTGCAAAAAAGAGTTCTTCTAAAGAGTCAATATCCTTCTTTATTCTCTCAATGGTATCTATCTCATCTTGAATATATGCAATTTTTGCCATTATCATCTTTGCATTCTCTTGGTTCTCCCAGAAGTTGGACTCAAGGCTTCCCTTTTTCAATTCATCTAGTTGCAATTTTTTGTTTGGTAAATCAAGGACTTGTACTGTCTGTACAACATCTTTCTTTAAATCTTCTACATCTCTTTTACTTAAATCGTTCATAGGTGTATATTTATTATATTGAACTTGATTTAATATATCCAATTATGTAAATATATAAAAATATGTTTGGAAAGACTCAGCAAGCTCCAACTGAAGAAGTTACAGGTATTCCAGGATTTCATAATATGCTAGATGTTAGAAAGTTTGTTACTCTAATAATTCTAGATGGTTTTGGTGTGTTTCCAGATGCAGAGGGGAACTCTGTCTGGGCAGCGAAAACACCATTCTTAGATACTGTATGGACACAGGGTAGATCCACCCTTATTCATGCTTCTGGTACTCATGTAGGACTACCGGGAGAGGAACCAGGGAACTCTGAGGTTGGTCATCTTAATCTAGGAGCAGGGCAGGTTGTTTACCAAACACTTCCAAGGATTAATGATGCAATTGGTGGTCATGAGTTGGAGAGTAATCCAGTAATCAAGGAGATGTTTGCTAATATTAAGAAGAATAATAGTAAGCTACATTTAACAGGAGTGCTTAGCCCCGCAGGTGTTCATGGCCATATCAAGCATCTTTTTTCCATTTTGGAACTCTGTGCAGCAAACAAGATAGACCCATATATTCATGTAATGTTAGATGGGAGAGATACTCCTCCCAAAGAGGGTATCATTTATGTAGAGAAGTTGATGGAGAAAATAAAATTTCTAGGTGTTGGGAAAATTGCATCTATAATGGGAAGATTTTATGGTATGGATAGGGATAGTAGGTGGGAGAGGACTAAATTGGCATACGATGCAATGGTTGGACTTTCCGAGGAAACATTTACCGATCCAATTGAAGCTGTGAATAGGGGGTATAGCAAAGGTGAAGATGACCAGTTCTTCGTACCAAGAGTTTGTGTAGATGACAAAGGAGACCCTGTTGGTGTAGTTAAAGAAAATGATGCAGTACTTTTCTGGAACTTCAGAGAAGATAGGGCAAGACAGCTAACGAAAGTCTTTGTTGTTAAGGAATTCACAGGTTTTGTAAGAAGAAATTTACCCTCCAATATATACTTTGCAACAATGACAGGTTATGAGGAAGGTCTTCCCGCAAATGTCATATTCCCACCATTAAAAGTTAAGAAATCTCTTGCAGAAACTCTGGCAGAAGCAGGGAAGAAACAGCTTCATGCCTCTGAAACTGAGAAATATATGCATGTGACATATTTCTTTAATGGTGGTATTGAACAGGCACATGAAGGGGAGATGTTTTTTAATGTCCCTTCACCAAAAGTAGATAACTATGCTACTGTGCCAGAGATGAGTGCTCTAATCATAAGAGATGAGATAGTCAATAAGATTAAGAGTATGGACAAACATCCTTTTGACTTTGTCCTCATTAACTTCGCAAATCCAGATATGTTGGGGCATACAGGAAATCTAAGAGCTGCAATCAAAGGGAATGAAATCGTGGATCAATGTTGTGCAGATATTGTAAAAGCTACACTTGAAATGGGAGGTGCAGCACTAATTACAGCGGATCACGGAAACTGTGAGACTATGATAGATAGAGAAACAAAAGAGATACATATCGCTCATACAAACAACCCCGTACCATTGGTATTGGTTAATAATATGAATGAAATTAC
>CAZHSU010000017.1:4783-10781 GCA_964535095.1 uncultured Candidatus Saccharibacteria bacterium
CTTAAAACACCTGCAATAGTAGTAATTCCAGATCTAGAAGTACCGGGTATCAAAGCAATTGCTTGTGCAAGACCAGTAACAATTGCTTGCTTCCATGTTATCTTCTCTATATCCTTCACATCTTCCTTACTCTTTTTCTTAAATCTCTCTAGCACAATCATTACAACCCCCCATGCAATTAATGAAGCGGCAATAATCCACACAGCTCTTAATTCCTTTTCAATAAAATCATTAAAAAAGAACCCCATAAGAGCAGCAGGGATAGTGGCTACGAGAATTTTCAAATAAAAATTCCATTTCTTTTTTGTAAGAAAGCCTTTAAATATCTTTTTCCAAAAGAATATTAAAATAGCAAGAGTAGTACCCAAGTGAAAGAGAACAAGCATAGAAGATGGAATATCCCATGTAAACAGTTTCCCAAATATCAGGATATGTCCACTACTAGAAACTGGAAGGAGTTCTGTAATTCCCTGTACGACACCAATTATGAATAATTTTAAATAACCCATATCTTCTTACTATGATAAAGTAATACATTATGATAATATTAGCACAAGATGAGAGGAAAGAATATTTATACAATTTTTCTAGCTATTTTTCTGAGTTTTCTTTTTCCTGCCACTAAAATCTTGGCTTCTGATCCCTCTTTTTCACTCTATCCCGCCAATGGAATGGTAATAGATGCAAGTAAAGGTTTTTCTGTTGATGTAAGAATAGATACCGATGGAGAGAAGTCTAATTCTGCTAGATTCACAATTCTGTTTGATCCTAGATATCTCCAATTAACAAAAGTAGAGAAGAATAGTGATTTGTATGAGCAATGGCCAGAGGATGAGTCTTCGGTAGATAACGAGAATGGTGTTGTAATGCTTACTGGTTTTACTCAGAGTGATCAGGAGGAAGATACATATGTTACAAATGGTGAGCATGATGTTATTGCTAGACTTACATTTAAGGTTCTCCAAGAGGGTATAGCAACTATTGATTGGGAATATGATACTAATAATGGTGTTTTTGATACATATATAATGAGAGATGGGAGTCCTCCTGAAAATATGCTGATGAACAAGCCTTCAAGTGGGACATATAAGATTGGTGCTGGAAGTGGTACAGAGGGTGAGGATCCTTTAGATCCAAGTAATGTTAATACAGGAATCGAATTTGATTGGAAATATGGGGTTATTACAGGTGTGGTGCTACTTCTCTTTGGTGGCTTTATGCTTTTTACTAGACAAGATATGTATAGAAGAAAAGGTACAGTTGTAATAATAGGGGATGATGAAAAGGAATAGCTTAAAGGTCGCTATTGTCACAGATTCTCTTCTAAAAATGGCAGGGGGGAGTAGGGTTTTAGAGTGTTTTGCACAGATGTTTCCAGATGCAGATATATATGCTCTTTTTGCGCCAAGGGAGAAAGATAGAGAGAAGCTCCTCTCTGAAGATATCCTTTCCCATAATATATATACTTCAAAACTGAACAATATTCCTTTTATTCATAAGGCAAATTTGTATAGATATACACTCCATAAATGGCCAACACATATTGAGAGATTCGATTTCTCCAACTACGATCTTGTCATCTCATCTTCCTGGTCAGTCGCACATGGAGTTGTTACACCATTGGATACAAAACATATTGCATATATCCATACTCCAATGAGATATATTTGGGATATGTATAGTCTGTATTTTAAGAATAAATTTCCTCAGCTTGTATATAGAACAGCTACTAATTTCCTTAGAATTTGGGATACATCTGCTAGTACTAGGGCAGGTATAACTATTGCTAATTCAAAATTTGTTTCCAACAGAATGCAGAAGTATTGGAAGAGGAAAGCAGATTTCGTTGTATATCCCCCTGTTCAGAGATATTCAGGAGAAATAAATACAAAAAGAGGGGAGTATTATGTTTCTGGTGCTCCTTTTGAACCGAATAAGGGAGGGGAATTCCTCTTAGATTGTGCAGTTGCTTTGGGATTTGAATTGAAGATAATTGGAAGTGGTGGAAATGAAAAAAGGTTGAAAAAGAAATATTCTAAATTTAATAATATTCATTTTTTAGGTTGGGTTAGTGAGGAGGAGAAATGGGAGATATTCTCTAAAGCAAAAGGATATGTTATGGCTGGTACAGAAGAGTTTGGTATTTTTCCTGTTGAGGCGATGAGTTGTGGAACTCCTGTTTTGGCATATGCTAGTGGTGGTGTTTTGGAAACGGTTAAGGAAGGGGTAGGGGGAGTCTTTTTTAAGGAGGAAACAGTAGAGAGTTTTAGAAGTGCTTTTGAAAAGTTTGAGAAGAAGGATTGGGATTATGTAGAGGTATCAAAGAGTATTAGTGATATTAATGATGCTGATGGTTTTAAGGAAGGGATTAGGAAAATTTTTGTTGATAATGGAATTGATATTTGATATCATTTGTAATAGATATGCCGAGATAGCTCAGCTGGTAGAGCATCTGTCTGAAGAACAGAGGGTCCCCAGTTCAAACCTGGGTCTCGGCACCATGCGAGAGTAGTTCAGTTGGCTAGAACGACACATTGCCAATGTGTAGGTCGCGGGTTCGAACCCCGTCTCTCGCTCCAGTTTCTTTAATGAAGAATACTAAATTACTTCTTCTCCTCTTCTTTCCATTCTTCAATAAGCCCCTTAATCCACTCTCCAATCTTCTTCCTATTCAAATATATAATAACAGCAACAACAGCCAAACTAGCAAAAACCATACTATTATTAACAGTATTAATAGCATTATTAATCTTTGCTAAATCAAAACCAATCTTAGAACCCAAATATGCAAAACCAAATGCATAAATAACAGTACCTAAAAATACAGCAACAGAAGTTATCCATAAATTATATTTAAGATAACCCGCTACAAGCAAAGTCACAACTCTAATACCTGGAGTAAAACGAGTGAGGAAAAGATATATAAAGCCTCTCTTTTTAAGACTTTCTGTGGATTTATTAAAAGACTCCTCATCTACATTCAACCACTTACCCTTCCCATTAAGAAAACCAATAATATCCTTATTATTGAAATAGTATCCCAATAGATATGTCAATATAGCTCCAACAACCTCTCCGAGAGCTCCTGCAGTCGCAATTTTAATCAATGAAATAAACTCTGGCTTGATAGCTCCTACAATTGTCATCACAACTTCAGCTGGGAGAATACCCATAGCTGAAACAAAAACTCCTAGGTATCCCCATTTGCTTATCACTTCAACAATTGTACCAAGCCATTGCCCTATCATAGTTGTTCATAATATCACTTAAAAAATATATTTCCAACCAGTTCCATTCCTCCTAATACAATGCTAATATTTACATATGCCAATAAAAATGAAAAGCCCGAAAAATTGGTTCAGCGAAAGAATATCTAGATTCAAACCTGTTGTATTTCTAAAACAAAATCTTCCTTTCTTTCTATTTATTCTTATATTAGCAATATCCTTCATTGCAGGATTCTGGAATATTAGAAAATATAACATTCATGATATAGATGGAATGGAACTAGAAGGGAAACCATTCACACTAGTTAACGAATATCTAGAAAAAAATATAGAGGGGAAAAACTTCTTCTCTGTATACTCCAAAGATCTAGAGCAAGATATTACAAAAAAAATATCATATGTAAAATCTGCAAGAGTAGGGAAGATTGCTCCAAACAAACTAGAGATATCTCTAGAAATAGAGAGGGCAAAAGTACTTTTTCTAGATAAAGAGAATAAATGCAATATCCTTTCAGATAATGGGATTGTCTTAGAACAATTATGTACGGAAACAGAAGATGTACCACTCTGTTGTACAAATTATGCTTCAGATGGGAGATATTATATCTTCAAGTCAGAGGAAGCAGAAATCTCAGACGTGAAGAATGGTAAAGAGCAATTACTTGTAATGAACAACATTGTGAATATTGTAAAAATTGTAGAATCCTTTGGATACAAGGTGAAAGAAATAACTCAAAATGAGAATGTACTACATATAATAGATGTAGATGGAAGAAATCATTTCTTTACACTTGCTGATGATATCCAAACCCAACTTGCAAGATACTCTGTAGTAATGGGGAAAGTTAAAGGAGATGAAATGCCATTTAACAGCATAGATGTAAGGTTTGAAAAGCCTGTTTTAAAAAATTAGATATAACACTTGCTAAACTACACAGATTTGATATATTTAAGATATAGATGTTGTTAAGTTGCATCTTTTTTGTATAATAATTTATGTAAAATAAACAGCACTAACGATATATGGCACGAAAAATAATTACAGCAATAGATGTTGGAAGCTCGAAGATTACAACATTGATAACCTCTGTTGAAGATGGCAAGAGTCCGACAGTTATTGGAGTTTGTGCACATCCAAGCAAAGGGATAAAAAAAGGTGTGGTTGTTAACATTGATGATGCAACAAGTTCAATTTTAGAAAGTGTGACTGCTGCTGAGAGAATGGCAGGTGTTACTGTTTCTGATGTTTTTGTTTCTATCAATGGAGAGCAAGTTACCAGTTTGAATAACAAAGGTGTAGTTGCAGTTGCAGGAAGCGAGATTACAATAGATGATACATATAGAGCAATTGAGAATGCTAGGACATTATCTTTACCAGATAATCTAAATCCAATTCATATTATCCCAAGAGAGTTTGTTGTAGATAGTCAAGGTGGAATTAAGTATCCAATAGGGATGAGTGGTGGAAGATTAGAGGTAGAAACACATATTATTACAGCTCCAAATTCATATTGGCAAAATATTAAGAAATGTATAGAGCAGGTTGGTGCAAATGTTTACGATGTTATTTTTACAGCATGGGCATCATCTCTTGCTGTTTTGACAGATACAGAAAAAGAATTAGGAGTTACAATGTTAGATATCGGTTCTGGAACTACAGGAATTACAATTTTCCAAGAAGGTTCAATTGTATATAGTTCATGTGTGCCATTTGGTGGAAGTAGTATTACAAGTGATATTGCAATTGGTCTTCAAGTTTCCCTTGAGGAAGCTGAGAAGATTAAATTAGAACTTAACAAACTCTTTGATACCAAAGCAGAGCCACAGAAAGCAAAAGAACTAGGTTCAATTCCAGTAATCTTGAGAAGACAGGAAGAGGTTAAGAAGCCACAGAAGAAGAAAGGTGAGGAGATAGACTTGAATATTATAGGAATAGATAAGTCAGTATCAAAAGAGCTATTAGAAAAGATTGTAAGTGCAAGATGTGAAGAAATTTTTGAAATGGCAAAAGATAATATTTCGAAAGCAGGTTATGATATTGCAATGCCAGCAGGCATCGTATTAACAGGAGGTAGTAGTCTCTTGAGAGATATCACAAAAACAGCTCAAGGAACAGTTGGTGTTTCAGCCAGAGTAGGATATCCATCAGGATTAAGTGGTATGACAGATGAAATATCATCTCCTTCATATGCTTGTGTGCAGGGATTAATTAAACATGCAATTGATGATGATGTGGATGTAAGTGGTGGAGAAAAAGGAAAGGTAGATGTAAAAGGAATCTTTGGGAAAGTGGGAGATTGGTTTAAATCATTACTGCCATAAATAAATTAAGTTTACAGTAGCGAATTTATGTTAGTTACAACAAATGTAGATCCAGTAGCAAAAATTAAAGTAATAGGTGTTGGTGGTGGTGGCTGTAATGCAGTCAATACCATGATAACAGACTATGATATCTCTGGAGTTGATTTTATGGCATTTAATACTGATGCTCAGGCACTTAAAATGTCACAAGCACCAACAACCCTTCAATTAGGTGAGGACCTTACAAGAGGTTTAGGTGTTGGGGGAAATGCAGATTTAGGTGCACAGGCAGCAGAAGAGAGCTTAGATCAGATACAGGAACTCCTAGAGGGTGCTAATATGGTATTTATCACAGCAGGTATGGGCGGTGGAACAGGAACAGGAGCAGCACCGATTATTGCAGGAATAGCAAGAAACTTAGGAGCTCTAACAGTAGCAGTTGTCACAAAACCTTTTGATTTTGAAGGAAA
>CAZHSU010000018.1:0-10321 GCA_964535095.1 uncultured Candidatus Saccharibacteria bacterium
GGAGTTGTCTGGTCTTTGTACAACATATCTCCATTACCAAGAAGTGTCTCAGCTCCTCCCTCATCTAAAATAACTCGGGAGTCCATAAGTGTGGCAACAGCAAAAGCCATCCTACCAGGGATATTGGATTTAATAAGGCCAGTAATAACATCAACAGTAGGTTTCTGTGTAGCAAGAATAAGGTGAATACCAACAGCTCTACCCATCTGTGCCAATCTCTGAATCTTCGTCTCTACTTCCATTCCAGAAGTCAGCATAAGGTCTGCCATCTCATCAATAACAATCACAATATATGGCATTGCTGTAAAGCCCATTTTCGCATTATATTCCGCCAATTTCTTTGCATTAACCTGTTTAAGTTGTGTATATCTTCGCATCATCTCACCTGCAGTCCATTCAAGAGCATTTATGACTAAGGCTGGGTCAGTAATTACGGGAGTTAATAGGTGAGGAATACCACTATACAATCCCATCTCAACACCCATCTTAGGATCTACCATTATGAATTTAACCTCATCTGGTGTCTTTGTCATAAGAAGTCCTGTAAGAAGAGAGTTAATAGCAACAGATTTACCTGTGCCAGTAGCACCAGCTACAAGAAGGTGAGGGATTTTGCCTAAGTCTTTAATTACTGTCTTACCTGTAATATCTTTACCCAGAATCAATGGCAATTCATACTTCTCAGTCTCCTGATTCAATCTCTTCACCATATCTCTAGTATAGACAAAATTTGGTGTAGGATTAGGAATTTCAACACCAATGAAAGAAGTTCCTGGAATAGGGGCCTCAATTCTCAAAGATGCAGTCTGCGATGCCAATGCAAGAGCAAGATCATTACTTAGATTCTTAACCTTAGAAACCTTTGTACCAGTACTAATGCTCAAAGAAAATCTCAGAACAGTAGGTCCAACAGATATAGCAACTACTTTAGATTGAATCCCAAAATTCATAAGAGTTCTTTGTATAACAAGGGCTTTCTCTTTATACAGCTTCTCATCTTGCTTCTGTACTTCTTTTTCTTGCAAAATATCTATACTAGGAAACACCCAGTCTGTATATCTAGGTTCTTGTGGTCCATCTTCCTCCTCTGTATTCTTTGTACTATGTCTTGCTATCTCTGCAGATGTAGGCAGAACGTCACTATCATCATTGCTCCTATTTATTATCTCCTCAATCTTCCTGTTTGTATCCTGTTCAGACTCAATAATTGGCTCAATATCGTCATCGTCATCAATAGCATTACTATCATGAATCTTAATCTCATCATCTTTCTCTTTCTTTCCTAATTTAAGAAAGCCAAAAAGATCAAACTTCTTTTTCTCTGCAACTTCATCATCTCCTTTCTGTGGTTCTGGAATAGATCCCTCAACAAAATCTCGAATCTGTTCTAATGTCGTTCCTGTAATTAAGGAGAAACCAATTACGAGAATAACCAATACTAATATCATTTCAATTAGACTGCCTACTGTACCATTTAGAGAAGTATGTAGGAATTTACCAACTTCTCCAGAAGAACTCATTAAAGATTCTTTACTATTCAATTGTTCTGCATTCTGCCAAAAAGCCAAGAGAATGGAGACACAAATAGAGACTAAGGATATTCCAAAAGCCTGTTTCCCCTTTACACCCTTCTTGTTTTTTAATAGTAGGAAAAGGGAGAGATACATAATTAATATCCCCCAAGGAATTGCACCGTATCCGAATATTAAAGCTAACTGCTTAAATATAGATGCAGTATCTACTGCGAATGGGGACATTGCAATTGCAAGACCTGCAATAAAGAGTATTGTACCAATGAATATCTGCGTCTCACTACTCTTTATTGTTAACTTTTCTTTTTTCTTCTTGGGCATATATGAGAATATAATAGAGTATTATGGGGAATTTTTCAAAGGGGTGATTGGTAATCATATAGAGGATTAAATTTTATACAGTCTATGGCTCTGTAAAAGAGGTTCTATATATGGTATAATATAAATAGAGAGGTACATATAGGGGAGAGAGGATTCTTCTATTCCTTGAATTCTTGAAAACAAAGCATTAAACCTGTAAAATATCCTTAAATACCGTTGACTTTCCCTATCTATTATGGTAAACTTCCCAAAGTCGCTTGATTCTGTGGTGTAAAAAGTGGTATTGTGTAGTTCTTTTTCGAACTTTTGGATACTGCTTTTGTTCAAGTCTAATATGTTATAACATAACTTACAAAATAATCCTATGCTAAAACCAAAAACTAATAAGTCTGGGAGATTAAATCTGGGACTCAACTACTCTGGTGGCTTTGAATTCCCTAATTTAATAGAAGCTCAGATTGCTTCTTTCGAGAACTTTAAGAAGGAGGGATTCCAAAATCTTTTCAAGGAGATTAATCCTGTTAAAGATACAATGGAGAGAATGTGGACTCTGGAGTTTAAAGACTTTAGGTATGGTGAGCCATATAGAACGGAAGATGAGGCAATCAAGAAGGGATTGTCATTTGAAGTTCCTGTCCATGCAAAGGTTCAGTTAATGAATAATAAGACAGGGGAAATAAAGGAGCAGGAAATTTTCATCACAGACCTTCCAATAATGGGAGAGGATGGAGCATTTGTATTTAATGGTTCAAGGAGAGTTGTAACACATCAGATTGTAAGAGCTGAGGGTGTATTATATGAGGAAGCTGAGAAAACACCAGTAAGAACATTGTATAAGGCAAGATTGATGCCCGGTAAAGGTCCATGGTACGAGATCGATACAAACAGGCACAATGTCATTTCAATGAGAATTCTTCCAAAGAGACCTAAGGTTTTAATCACAGAATTACTTAGGGTTTTTGGATGGGAAAGTGATGATGAAATTAGAAAATTGTTTGCAGATGTAGATACTCACGAGGAGTACAAGTATATTGAAGCTACCCTTGCAAGAGATTTCTCTAAGAACAAAGAGGAAGCAGTTATCAGTATCTATAATAAGTTAAGACCAGATGAGTCAGTAACTTTGGAGAGTGCAGAGAGATATATTAAGAGTAACTTCTTCAATATTAGAAAGTTTGATTTAGGGAAGATTGGTAGATACCAGTTAAATAGAAAACTTGGAACAACATATGATATCAATAACCCAGAAGAGGTTATGTTATTCCCAAATGACATTATTCTAATAATAAAGAGATTAATCCAGATGAATAATGGGGTTGTTGAGCCAGATGATATTGATCACTTAGCAAACAGAAGAATTAGAAGTGTTGGTGAAATCTTGGAGAGACAGATGAGTGCAGCTATTAGAAGATTAGAAAAGAATATTAAAGATAAGATGAGTTTGTACGGACAAGATGCAAAGGTAACACCTTCTATGCTTGTAAGTACAAGGCCAATTGCAGCTTCACTCCAATCATTCTTTGGTGCAAATGCACTTTCTAGCTTCATGGATCAGACAAATATTTTGTCAGAATTAGAGAATAAGAGAAAAGTTACAGCAGGAGGACCTGGTGGTATTGCAAAAGAGAGAGCAACCTTCTCTATTAGAGAAGTCCATAACTCCCACTATTCCAAATTTGACCCAGTAACAAGTCCTGAGTCTTCAAACATCGGTGTTGTTACTCAATTAGCAATGTTGGCAAAGATTAATGAGTTTGGATTCTTAGAAGCTCCATATAGAAAAGTATTGAATAAGGTAAAGAATACAGAGAAGGAATTGGAGAATAGAATCCTCGCAGAAGATGTAAAGAAAGTTGGAAAAGCAGGTCAGATGGTAGATTCTGCATTGGCAAAGAAGATTGCAGCAGAGAAAGATATTAAAGAAGTTGCGGTAAGGCCATTTGTTACAGAAGAAGTTGAATATCTAGATGCAATGGACGAGGAGAAGCACTATATCTCAGCAGCAACAATAGATAAGGATGAGTTTGGAAATATTCTAGATACCCTCCTTCCAGTTAGACATAAAGGAGAATTCTCTCTTGAGGATGTCAGTAGGGTGTCATACATTGATGCATTGGCAAGTCAGCAGGCAGGTTTGGGCATGGCATTAATTCCATTTGTTTCCCACAATGATGCAATGAGAGCTTTGGTTGGTGCAAATCAGCAGAGACAGGCAGTACCATTGGTCAAACAGGAATCTCCACTTGTTGGAACAGGTATGGAAGAGGTTGTTGCAAGGCAGTCTTCATGGGGAATCTTTGCAGAGGATGATGGTGAGGTACTATATTCAGATGGAAATAAAGTTTCTGTAAAGTATAAGAATAAAGGTGTTAAAGATTACCACCTAACAACTTTCTATAGAAGCAATGATAATACACCATTCACACAGAGCCCAGTATTAGAAGCTGGAGACAAATTCAAGAAGGATGATGTTTTAGCAGATGGTCCAAGTATGGTAAATGGAGAGTTTGCAGTTGGAACAAACCTAAGAGCAGCACTTATGTTCTACGAAGGTTACAACTATGAGGACTCAGTCATTATTTCAGACAGAATTGTAAGAAATGACTTACTCACATCTGTCCATATTAGAGAATACCGAGTAGATATAAGAGATACAGAATTAGGTCCAGAAATTATTACAGCAGATATCCCACATGTTAATGACAGAGTTTTGCAGAAATTAGATGCTCAAGGAATTATAAGGTTGGGAATGCAGGTAAAGGCAGGAGATATTTTGGTAGGTGTAGTTGCACCAAGAGGAGAGAAGGAACTAACAGCGGAAGAGAGATTGCTTAGAGCAATCTTCGGAGAATCTGCAAGTGATGTTAGAGATAACTCACTTCGAATTCCCCACGGTGAAGAAGGAATTGTAATTAGAAGTTTGGTCCTCTCTGCAGATCAGGGAGACAAGTTGCAGCCTGGTGTATTGCAACAAGTAAAAGTATGGGTTGCAAATACAAAGAAGCTAGGATTTGGAGATAAGATTGCAGGAAGACACGGAGACAAAAATACCGTTGCAGCAATTAGACCAGTTGAAGATATGCCTTTCACAGAGGATGGTGAGCCAGTAGATATTGTATTAACTCCAACATTCCTAAAAAGAATGAACATGGGACAGGCAGAAGAGGTCCATTTTGGTAAATATGCAGCAGATCTTAATGAAAAATTAGCATTCCCAATTTTCGAGGGTGAAAATATGGAATGGTTAGAAGAAGAAATGAAAAAGAAAGGCAAATCTCTTGAACAGAAAGTAGATTTGTACGATGGTAGAACAGGGAAGAAGTTCCCAAGCAAAGTCACAGTTGGATACAAGTATGTATTGAAGCTACATCATATTGCAGACGAAAAAGCACATGCAAGATCCACTGGCCCATACACCGCTGTTTCTCAGCAGCCATTAGGTGGTAAAGCACAAATGGGAGCTCAGAGATTCGGAGAAATGGAAGTCTGGGCATTAGAGTCTCACAGTGCACCATATGCACTTCAAGAGATGTTAACAATTAAATCTGATGACATCAAAGGAAGAGCTAGTGCATATAAAGCAATAATCCATGGTGACAAGATTGAGAGTGTGAATATTCCAGAATCATTCAAGGTCCTTGTAAAGGAATTGAATGCACTCTGTTTAAATATTGATTTAATTTCAGCAAAACCTGAAGAAGAGGAGGTTGCACAAAATGAAGAAAAATAAAAGCAGATTCGACAATTTTGATATCTTAAAAATCAGTTTGGCATCTCCAGACCAGATATTAAGCTGGTCATATGGTGAAGTCACAAAGGCAGAGACAATCAATTATAGAACATTTAGGGCAGAGCCAGATGGTTTGTTCTGCGAAAAGATTTTTGGACCAACCAAGAATTATGAATGTTACTGTGGAAAGTATAAGAAGATTAGATATAAGGGTATTGTTTGTGATAAGTGTGGAGTTGAAGTTACAACTTCAGATGTAAGAAGAGAGAGAATGGGACATATAGATTTAGCAATCCCAATTGCACATGTTTGGTTTGCATTTGGAATTCCTAACAAGATGTCCATAATTTTAGATATTGCACATAAGAAGATTCTTTCAGTCGTATACTACACAAGATATATGGTTGTTAGTGTTGATCAAGAGAAGAAAGCAGAGTCTTTGGATAAAGCAATTGCACTAAAAGTAGAAGAAATTGAACAGTTACACAAAGATTTGGAAGATGAGTTAAGTGCAACAGCGGATTCCTTTGATGCAGAAATAAAGAGTTTGAAGAAAGAAAAAGGAAAGGGTGGAGATCTTAAAATTAGTCAGAGTGAGCATAAGAGAAATCAGGCATTAGCAAAGGTGAGAAGAGATTATGCAGAAAAGGAAGAAGAATTAGAAGCTTTGTATTCTAAGATTCACCAGCTTATTGAAAAAATGGCAGTTGGAACAGTAATCTCAGAAGATGAATACTCAGACTTGATGGATAGAGATCTCTCTTTCTTTGATGCACAGATGGGTGCAGAAGCAATTGAACAGTTACTCAAGAATTTAGATTTGAAAGGAGAATTGGATAAATTAAGTGCAAGATTGGAGAAGGAGAAAGGTGAGAAGAGATTAGCAACAATTAGAAGGATGCAATATCTTGAAGGGTTCGTAAAGAATGGAATGGATGCAAGTTGGATGGTTCTTAGAACTCTTCCAGTACTTCCACCGGAATTAAGACCAATCATTCCTCTATCTGGAGGTAAATTTGCAACTTCTGACTTGAACGATTTATACAGAAGAATTATTAACAGAAATAACAGGTTGAAGAGATTGATTGAAATCGGTGCACCTGATGTTATCTTGAGAAATGAGAAGAGAATGTTACAAGAAGCTGTTGATGCCCTAATTGACAACTCTCACAGGCCATCAAAACCGATGATGAATAGTAAGAGATTACCATATCAGTCATTGACAGATGATCTTAGAGGGAAGAAAGGAATCTTTAGGAAGAACTTATTAGGAAAAAGGGTTGACTACTCAGGAAGAGCTGTTATTGATGGAGATCCAAGTCTTAAATTCGATCAGTGCGGTATTCCAAAGACAGTAGCATTAGAAATGTTCAAACCATTTGTAATCTTCAAACTTTTGGACAAAGAGTTAGCTCCAAATGTAAGAGTTGCAAAAGATATGATAGAAGATGGAGAAGCAATAATTTGGGACTTACTTGAAGAGGTAATTAAGAACAAGCCCGTATTGCTAAATAGAGCTCCAACACTACACAAATATAGTGTACAGGCATTCTATCCAAGACTTGTCGAGGGAGAAGCAATCAGAATTCATCCTTTAGTATGTAAGGCATTTAATGCAGACTTCGATGGAGACCAGATGGCTGTTCATATTCTTTTAACAGATGTTGCTATTGAAGAAGCAAAGAAAGAGATGATGTCATCTCTAAATGTTGTAAATATTTCAAATGGTCAGATATTAGCATCACCAGCAAAAGATATGATTATTGGATTCTACATGATGACAGACTTGGATGAGAATGAAAATCCAAAAACATTTGCAAATGCTAACTTTGCGGTAAAGGCATTTGAAAGGGGAGATATTGAAGTTAATGAAGAGATTAAGGTAAGAGTAAAAGGTGAGATAATAAACACCTCTGTAGGTAGAGTTATTTTCAATGAGATTCTTCCTGAGGATTACAACTTTATCAACAAACAGATTAACAACAAGGAGATTAACAAGATTATTGATGAGATTAAGAACACAGAAGATCTTTCTAAAGTTGTAGAGCTTTTGGATAATATGAAATCAATGGGTTTCAAATATGCTACAGATTTAGGTTTCTCATTTGCAATGGAAGATTGTAAGATTGACTTCGATTTGGATTCAGAAGTTAGAAAGATTGAGGAAAAAGATGAACAGTTACAGGAAAACTATCTCCAAGGTCTTATGACGAAAAAAGAGAAAGTAAATCTATCTACAAATATGTGGGACGATTTCTCAGATGAGATTGCAGATAAGGCATGGGAGAAATTGCCAAGGAAGAACTCTATTTCTCAGATGGTTGAGTCTGGTGGTAATGGAGGTAAGATTCAGGCAAGGCAGGTTTTGACAATAAAAGGTATTGTTAGAGACTCTCGAGGAAACCTTGTTGCTATGCCAATTAAGAGTAACTATAGAGATGGTTTGAGTGCTTTTGAATATTTTGTATCTGCGAATGCAGGAAGAAAAGGTATTGCGGATAGATCACTTAAGACATCTGCTTCTGGTTATCTCACAAGAAAACTTGTAGATGTTGCTCATGATGTAATTATTAGAGAAGATGATTGTGGTTATGATGGTGAAGGATTTGCTATTGGAAGAAATGATGCAAGAAGAATTGCTTTCCCTGACAGAATCTTTGGGAGAGTATTAGCACAGGATGTTCTTAATGGAAAAGAAGTTCTTGGAAAGAAGAATGAAATTATTACTCATGATATTGCAGAGAAAATTGATGAGGCAGGCATTGATGAGGTATTTGTAAGGACACCATTGCTATGTAAATCACCATTAGGAATCTGTAAGAAATGTTATGGATACAACCTTGAAAAGAATACAGAAATAGATATGGGAAGAGCTGTTGGTGTTATTGCAGCACAGTCTATTGGAGAACCAGGTACACAGATGACTATGCAGACATTCCATAAGGGAGGTGTGCAGAAGCTTGATATCACTCGAGACTTGCCAAGAATTGAAGAGCTGTTTGAAGCTAGAACACCAAAGGCTGAGGCATCTATGGCATCTATCGATGGTAAAGTCCATATTGATATTGCAGAAGATGAATCTGCTGTAATTGTAATCTCTGGAACTAAGAAGATGTCTAGGCACTATATTGTTTCTAAGGCAAAGAAAGTTCTCTTAGCAGACGGACAAGAGGTTAAGATGGGACAAGCAATGTACATTGATGCCGATGAAACTGAAAAACAGGCACCATTTGATGGAAATGTAGAATTAGAAGGTGGAATTTTGACAGTAAATGGAAGAATGAAAGCAGAAGAAACAATCTCTGTATTACCAGGAATTGGTATACTTGTAGATGATGGAAGTGAAGTAAAAGCAGGAACACAACTAACAGAAGGTTCATTAGATCCTAAGAAGTTATCTGAGGTTGCAGATATTATAGCTGCACAGAAATATGTCTTAGATGAGGTACAAAAGGTATTTAATGACCAGGGTGTTGCAATTGATGATCTTCATGTCGAAATTATACTAAGACAGATGGTAAGATTAGGAAAAGTTATAGATTCAGGAGATTCTTCATACTTAATGGGCTCACTTGTTAACAGGTTCATGGCTGATGTTAAGAATGAGCAGTTAGTGAAGGAAGGAAAGAATAAATCTTTGGTTGTTCCTAAGTTATATGGAATTAAAACATCTTCTCTTAATACTGAAAGCTTCTTGTCAGCAATGTCATTCCAGGAGCAGGTAAGAGTCTTAACAAATGCCGCTATTTTAGGCAAAGAAGACTACTTAAGAGGTATGAAAGAAAATGTTATTATCGGAAGAAGAATACCAGTAGGAGACACTGCAGAGGTTAAAGATATAAATAACCTAAAAGAGCTTCAAGTTTAATTGAATTTGTTATATAATACGCATTATGCCAACTATAAATCAGTTAGTAAGAAAACCTAGAAAATCTGCAAAGAAGAAGACAAAGCATATTCAGCTTGCTAGAGACTTCAATCCTTTGAAGAATAGATATAAGAAGACAGCAAATCCTTTTAAGAGGGGTGTATGTCTTCAGGTTAAAACAATGACACCTAAAAAACCTAACTCTGCACTTCGAAAAGTAACAAGGGTTAGATTATCTAATGGTATGGAAGTTACTGCATATATTCCAGGAGAGGGACATAACCTTCAAGAGCACTCTGTCGTCTTGCTTAAAGCAGGAAGAAAGAGAGACTTACCAGGTGTTAAATATATTGTTGTAAGAGGAAAGTACGATGCAGCAGGAGTTAAAGGAAGAAAGAAAGCACGATCGAAGTATGGAGTTAAGAAAGAAGATGCAGAGAAATAGTTTTTAATTAATAGAAATATATATGAGAGGTAAAAGAGCTAAAAGAAGAACACAAAAACTTGATAGGAAGTATTCTAATCCTGTTATTGCTAGGTTGATTAGCAAAGTTATGCAAGATGGTAAGAAATCTTTGGCAGAGGAGTTGGTATATGGTGCAGTAGAGAAAGGAGCTGAGGTTGTTAAAGAGAAGGATGTTGTAGCATTTGTTAACAAAGCAATTGATAATGTTAGACCAGCACTTGAGATTAAAGCAAGAAGAGTTGGTGGTGCAAACTATCAGGTTCCTATGCCAGTTTCACCTAGAAGACAGGAAACATTAGCTGTTAGGTGGATTGTTGATGCATCTAGAAAGAAGAGTGGTAAGTCTTTTGATACTATTCTTATGAACCAGCTTGTTGATTCTTACAAGGGTGAGAGTGATGCTA
>CAZHSU010000019.1:0-8141 GCA_964535095.1 uncultured Candidatus Saccharibacteria bacterium
ACTATGGAGGAACAACATTGACACAGAATGGGGCAACCTACTATTGGCGAATCAAGTTCTGGGATAACAATGGTGGAGAGAGTCCGTGGTCAGATACAGCAAATTTTACAATGAATACTGCTCCTACAGCCCCAACGGTTTTATTTACTGATGGACAAAACAACCCCACAGCAGTAGGAGCAACACCATACTTCAGTGCCATATATAACGATGCGGACAGCGGAGATAAGGGTAAACACTATCAAATCCAAGTAAATACTAATTTCTCATTCTCAGGAACAACAATGTGGGATAGTGGGCAAACAGGTATGAGTGATACTACTCCAGGCAACAGAAGTCCTAATATTAACTATGCTGGAAGTACTCTAAATCTAAATGGAACAACATATTACTGGAGAATAAGGTTCTGGGATAGCAAAGATGCACAAGGAGCATGGTCTGCTACTGCAAACTTCACAACAGCTACAGGAGGTCCAGCTCCAACCGTTCTCCGAACAAATGGTTCTTCTACTCCTCCTACGAATGTAGTCCCAAATCCATATTTTAGTGCACAATTTAATCATGGAGATAGTACTCGAAGAGCGAGACATTACAGAATAATTGTAAGAAGAGGATCAACAATTGTTTGGAATAGTAATAAAACATCTATAAGTGATATTGCACCTGGTAATAGAAGCCCTAATATTACATATGCGGGTTCAACACCATTAGAACATGATGGAGCTACTTACACTTGGACAATCTCTTTCTGGGATGATCTTGGAGTAGAAACTGCAGTTTCAGATCCAGCTTCATTCACTATGAATCTCAGACCTTCTCCTCCTACAAGTTTACTCACAAATGGGCTAACAAATCCTTCAGGGGTTACAACTTTAACCCCTAGTTTTAGTGCAATATACAATGATACATCGGGGAAGCAGGCTAACAAATATCGGATACAGGTTAGTCGCTCATCAGCTTTTAGCACTACGGTGTGGGATACTACCCAAACTATGACCGCTCTTAATGCTGGGAATAGAATTCCTAATAAAACATATGCAGGTAACACATTAGTTCTAGATGGATCCAGATATTATTGGAGAATTAAGTTTTGGGATACTTTAGGTGGAGAGGGTGAGTGGTCTGATGCAAGCGATAACTATTTTACAATGAAAAATAATAATAGGCAGGTAACCATTGGACCATTTGGCACACAGATAAGCCCTATGTATATAAACAGTAGTCTTGGATCCCCAACAAATATGGGGGGAGGTTTTTCATTGGAGTACTATTCCTATGGGCTTGCATTGAAGGACGATGGAAAGATATCATCTATTACCATGAGCAGAACATGGTTCTCGGGGGGTTCTGGAGATATTACAGCAGCGAGAATAAGCTATTCTACGGTCAACCCTTCTTCTTCTTGCCCCAGCCAGAAGCCTGTTTCAGCAACAGTATTTGCTTCAGTTACTAATCCGTTTAGATATGGAAATGCTACTTTTACCACATCCACTCCACCCCAATTGGGTAATACTGTAAAATTTTGTGGATATGTAGAGTTCACCTTTGGAGACTATAATAGGCTTGAGAGTGGAAGTATATTAGACTTCTCTATTACAAATATAGGAACAGTAAATACTCATACTGTAAATGGGTTACCTTCCAATATCCTTGGAACTACTACATTTGTATTGCCACCAACTCCACCATCTTTCTATAGTATTTCTAATGACGGTCCTAAGAACCCTGGAGTCCCTATTCAGTTTAGTGCTTCAGCTCAAGATGATAATGGAGATCTAGTAAAGCTAGTTGTTTGTAAAACATCAGGCTTTAATGGAGAAGGGTGTAGTGGAGGGGAATCAGATACATATTGTGAGAGTGATTGGAAATACTCAGATCCCAGCTGTCAATGGGCTAATGATGCCCCATCTCCAGATAGAGTATATAGTGCCTATCCATATATCGTTGATAGCACGGGTCTTAGCGCCACAGGTAGTTTACAAGGCCAAGCTCATAGCTTTACAATAAACAATGTTGCTCCAACGGTTAAAAGTATAAGTATTGAAGAAGATCCAGATAGTCCCAGTAGTATTCGTCTAATTACTGGTGCAACCAAGGCAGTGACTATCAATACGAGTGTTGAAGATATGAATGGAAAAGAGAATGGCGAGATAGCGGAAGTTAAAGCATATTTTTATAGATCTGGAGTAGGGTATGCTGGTTGTAATAGTGGAGCAGATGCGAATCCAAACAACTGCTATCCTGCTATTCCTTGTACACTTAACACAATGATGGCTGGAGGATCTCCTAATTCTATGCTTGCAAGTTATAAATGTACAGCTAATCTTGTGCATTATGCAGACCCAACTGTTGAGGGAGCTCCATTTGCAGATGAAGATTGGAGAGTTACTATTGTAGCGAAAGATAATGGTTTTGGAAGTGGTGGCACTTCGCCACTTACAGGTTCGTCTTCTCAAACAAGTGGAGTAGAGGTCGATACTCTTCTTGCCTTTGACATTACGGGCTTCATTGATTATGGTAACCAGCTTGTAGGAGTTCCTACAAATCCGCTCAATATCCAAACAGTTATTACATCTGGTGGGAATATTTGTCTCAATCATTCACTTTGGGGTGCTGATATGTGTCAGGATTTCCCTGCTTGCTCAGGGTATCGTATCTCTTCAGACTCACAGAGATATTCTCTTGCTCCTCTTACGGAGTATGAAGACGGAACCCCACTGTCTACAGATATGGTAACTACATTGACGAATTTACCAAAACAGGTATCATCTTCTCCTACCACAAGGACTATTTGGTGGGGAATTAATGTTCCAGTAGGGACAGTTACAGGAGAGTATTTTGGAGAGAATTATTTAGATGCTTCCATTGCATATTAATTACAATTAATTAATGATTAATGAAGTTTAGTATAAAGAAAAAGACCACCTTGCGGTGGCCTTTTCAAAATCTTTTTAAGATTTAAGAAGATTTATACTAACTCAACTGTAGCACCAATCTCTTCAAACTTTGCCTTGATTGCTTCAGCATCTTCTTTCTTAACACCTTCCTTAACAGTCTTAGGTGCACCATCAACAAGATCCTTAGCTTCCTTCAAGCCAAGCTCAGTAATCTCTCTAACAGCCTTAATTGCACCAATCTTGTTTGCACCACCATCCTTAAGAACGATGTCAAACATAGTCTTCTCTTCCTCTGCTGGGGCTGCCTCTGCAGGTGCTGCTGCCATTGCAACAGGTGCTGCTGCTGAAACTCCGAACTTGTCTTCCATAACCTTAACAAGGTCAGCTAGTTCCAAAACAGACATCTTCTCAACAATCTCGAGAACTTTCTTACCATTCTCTGATAACTCTGGTAATTTTGTTTCCTCTGCCATTTTTATATATATTTAAATTAAATTATTTGTCTAATTAAGCTTTCTTTTCAGAAATGCCCTTAAGAACCATAGTTAAACCTCTAACATTGCCAGTAACGGCATTCATGAATCCAGATAGAGGTGCAGACATACTTCCAAGTAACTTGCTGAGCAATACTTCCTTAGATGGAATCTCTGCTAATTGCATAACTCTCTCTTCCGAGAGAAACTCACCTTCAAACACTCCTGCTTTTGCATCAAGCAACTTTGTTTCCTTCTGTGTTGCCTTTACTAATTTTGCTGGAGCTGTTGGATCTGTATCAAAATATATAATTGCTGTTGGACCATCAAAACTCTGTAACTCTAATGGCTGATTTTCATCCTGAAGAGCTACTTTGAATATACTATTCTTTACAACTGTATAGTTTGCTTCGACACCTTTTAGTTCAACCTTTAGCTTTGTAACGGTTGCTGTGTCAATTTTGTCAGAGTTTACTAGGAGATATCCAGATTTGTTCTTTAATATCTCTTTATATTTACCTAGCAACTCCGTTTTATCTGAACGAGTTTTTGCCATTTTCTTTATTTATTTAATTAATTTGAATCTATATTTATCTGCCAAGGATTTAGTTTGCTACCTTGGGTCTTCGATAAATGACTAGGTGGATTATATATGATGGAGTGGGGAAGGTCAAGTTTTTGTAGAAACTCCTTGCATGTGTGATTTCAGGAGACTAGGGGGCATGTATTATTAGAGGTTGTTTGGTTTTAAAAATTATAAACACAAACCTATGGGTTCTGTTATATGTATAAAAATTCAAGCAAAAAGATCTGTATTGAGCGAATTAATCTTTAATAGCTGTCTACAATATGTTTTTTCCCACGAATGTAGTATTATCTCTACACTGGAACACTATGGGAAAAGTTGTGGGCTTATGATATACTCTGAGCTTATGGGAAAAAATACTAGCAATGGTAGAATTGCACAAAAGAAAGGGAGAGAAGCAGAATTAAGGGTGCAGGAGTTCTGCCAGATTCTTGGTCTAGAGACATGTACAAGCCCCGAATTAGATTATGGTGGAAAAACAGATTATCTAATAGAGGGAAGGCGGGTCCAAGTGAGTTGTCAACCAAAATCTAAGCAAACATTAAAAGCATTACAGAAAAAAGGTATTCGTAATATCTATGCAGGAGAGCAGATAGAAGATGAACATCTACAGGATCAGATTATTGAAGCTATGGATAGTTATCCAGAATTCCCTTTGTCCTAATCCCTGCTATATGCAATCCTTACACTATGTCCCATTGTTGGACTTAAATGCATCTTCTCGATCATCAATTCTGGAGATTTGCCAACAACCTCAGAAATAGCAAGAACAGCTACATGGATATTCTCTATCAATTTCTCATCTTCTTGATCAAGCTTACCAACACTCATATGTACAACACCTGAAGCATCACAGACAAATGTCTGTTTCCCTTTCTTGTACTCACTTACTGCAGATGCAATATCATCTGTGACTGTACCATTCTTAGGATTTGGCATAAGTCCCTTAGGGCCTAATTCCTTACCGATAATGGCAATCTTTGGCATAATATCAGGAGTTGCAATTGCAACATCAAAATCAATCTTCCCAGCCTTAACATCTTTAATAATATTGTCTAATCCAACAACATCGGCACCAGCTTTCTTTGCTTCCTCTTCCTTCTCAGGAGTGCAGAATACTGCAATCTTTACCTCTTTTGTATTTGTAGAGTTTGGCAATGATACAGCACCTTTCAAAGATTTAGCATCTTTATCTTTTGGAAGTTTTAAATCTACATGTAATTCCAATGAGCCTACGAATTTAGAATATGAAAGGCCCTTTGCTTTCTGTACACCATCTTTAAGTGTATATATTGCATTGGAATCCAAGCCTTTTACTGTTTTCTTGTAATTTTTTCCTCTTTTCATATGTTTATTCTATTATTTAATATCTGTATCTATACCCATCTGTTTTGCAGTACCTGCAACTATTTTAGCTGCTTGACTTGGGTCTGATGTGTTAAGATCGGGCATCTTAATTTCAACAATTTTTGCAATCTGCTCGTTGGTTAACTTTCCAACTTTCTCAAGGTTTGGTTTACCAGAGCCTTTTTTGATATTGAGTTCCCTTCTGATTAGCTCTGAAGTAGGGGGAGTTTTGAGAATGAAATCAAAGGATCTATCCTCATAAATAGTAAGTACAACTGGTGTTAAAATCCCATTATTCTCTCTTGTCTTCTCATTAAATTGAGTACAGAAATCTCCTGTATTGATACCATAAGGGGCTAGGGTAGGGCCAATAGGTGGTGCCATTGTTGCTCCTCCTGCAGGTATTGTAATTTTAATAACTTTTTTAATCTCTTTTGCCATATTTTTTAATAATTAACTAAAGCTTTGTTACTTGAGAAAGCTCCAAATCTACAGGTGCTTCTCTACCTAAGAATGAGATGAGGACTTTTATCTTACCCTTGGTTGTATCGATTTCCTGAACACTTCCAATGAAGTCTGCAAATGCACCTTCTGTAATCTTGACTGCTTCTCCAATACTAAATGATGTTTGGAATGAAGGTTGCTCAACTTCCATAAATTTGGTAATTGCTTGAACTTCGCTCTCTGCTAATGGCTTTGGATATCTATCTGTCTTTACAAAACCTCTAACTCCTTCTGTATTCTGAACTAAGTCCCATGTTTTGTTATCCAATTCCATTTTAATCAGAACATATCCAGGGAAAATCTTCTCTTCCTTTACTTCCTGTTTTCCTTTTTTCACAAAAATTTTCTTCTGAACAGGAACTAGAAGATCTACGATTTTATCTTCCATTCCAGTTGCTTCAGCTCTCTGCTTAATTTCTTTAAGAATACTATTCTCGTATCCAGTTCTAATATTAAGGACATACCACTTTGCATTTGGGTTATCCTTTTTTACTTCTTTCTTCACTTCTACTTTCTTTGTTTTTGTAGTTGTTGTTTTCTTTTTCTTTTCCATTATTTTCTAATTAAATGTTAAGAAACCAATCTCTAATCCATGCAAATCCTAAATCCAGGAAGAGCATTATTAAAGCTAGTATAGCACAGAGGATGATTACATATATGGTCATATTAAGGATTTCTTTTCCTGTCGGCCATTTCACCTGTTTTAGTTCTAATTGTATTTCTTTAAATATATTTTTCATACTTTGTTATTTTTGGCAGGCCCACACCGACTCGAACGGTGAACGATGGTTTTGGAGACCACTGTTTTACCATTGAAACTATGGGCCCATCAAGGTAAAGAGCTAGTTTTTACTTGGCTTTTGTCTCCTTATGTAGAGTATGCTTTTTGCATGTTCTACAAAACTTCTTCTGTTCTATTTTTTCTGGATTCTTAGTTTTGAACATTGTGTAGTTTTTATTGCTACATTCTGTACATTTTAAAGCTAGAACCTCTCTTTTTACTTTTGCCATTCCCTCAGAAAATGAAAATTAGAATATTTTTAGTATGGGAAATACTTTGGTATTATATGGTAAATTCTTCAGAAGGTCAAATGTTTTGTTTGGGAATTTCAATCATTTCACCTGAGCCGTCTGGGTTATTCATAAAATCTCTGATGCTTACTATGTACTTGTCATCGATTAGATTGTGTACGAGGCTTGTTCCTCCTTCAACCCAAGCCAGTATTCCTCCGTTGTAACCATTGTCTAGGTTTGTTTCACCAATCTGCATTTCTTCGTCATCTCTGAAAATGAAATGGCAGTATTTTGTTGATGTCCTAAGAAGCATGTTACTTTCTATAATATTTCCATTTTTATCTTTTACGAATGTTGCTATTATGCTTGGGGTGGTGGGGAGGAGTCCTTTTTCACTTTCTTCACCTCTCTCAAAGGAAAGAATTGATCTGTCTGCAAGGGAATCATTGTTCTCTTTAATAAAGTCTAGGAAAGGGTATAGCTTCTCTTGCATTCTCAGCTTTGTTTCCGAGGTTACCTTTTTATGTTCTAAATTTGCATAAATTGGCACATTGCTAGGCAATCCTCTGTTTTTAAGAGAATCTGCTGTTTTAGCCCAAAGAAATGTATTATTTCCTCCTCCTGTTTCGTAATTCATATTTCTAATAGGTCTTAATTTAATAATGGAAGCCCCATAATATCAGCAGGGGGAGAGAAATGCAAATATGATTCCTATCTCCCTAAGCTTTTGTTAAGTTCTTCAATTTCGCGAGTTTCTTCTTCTCCGTGGTATTTGAAGTCTCTTATTTTTAAATAGAAATAGGGGTTGCAGTTGTCGATTATGTTGTAAAGAAGCATGTATTTATCATTTAGCCATTCATTTACTGTATATGTGCTATTCTCTTTGAATTTTTTCTGTATTTCTTTTATTGTTCCATCATGATTTAGAAGGACGGAAACATGTTCTTCTCTGAAGGTTATCCTGTATATCTGTTCATATGTTTCTCTTCCTTCGCTCATTTGGAATTGAGGATCCCCATAAATTGCATGTGCTAACTCTATACCCGTTGAATTACCATCTCTGTTGTATATTGTGGCTTTTGCTCCATCCCTATCAAAATCCTCTAATACTCCTGTGACTTCTACTATTAATGGAATGATCTGTTGGTTTACACCTTTCTGAATAAGACTTAATTCCTTCTCTTGCATATTTTCTATTTTGTTATCACCACTATACCATTCTGAAGACATTTTTTGTCTTTATTTAAATTATTGGGCAATGATAATGGAGCTGGATCCGAGAGTCGAACTCGGGACCTCATTCTTACCAAGAATGTGCTC
>CAZHSU010000020.1:0-7839 GCA_964535095.1 uncultured Candidatus Saccharibacteria bacterium
CGATATATTTAGTTAATTGCTTCTTTTGTAATATGTCCATAAGAACATATTACACTAGAGAAATGAACTTTCTATTAAATCTCAGAAATAGTTATTAACTCCATGACAACATCTGAAAGAGGCTTGTCTCCACTATCTCTTTCAACTCTACTAATATTGTCCACTACTTCCTGTCCACTTAATACTATTCCAAAAAGTGTATATCCACCATCTAAATTGGTCATATTTCCAGAATCTATATCTCCTGTTGTGATAAAGAACTGAGAACCATTTGTATTTGGACCAGAGTTTGCCATTGCAAGTGTGTATGGCTTAAACTTCACATCTGAGATTTCATCGTCAAACTTATACCCAGGACCTCCTCTTCCTGTTCCTTCAGGATCTCCACCTTGAATTACAAAACCCGGGATGATTCTGTGGAAAATGAGGCCATTGTAGAAACCTTTGTTTGATAAGTCTATGAAGTTCTTCACTGTATTAGGTGCTTTTGTATCATAGAGTGCAACTACAATATCTCCCATATTTGTCTTAATGGTTGCTGTGTAGTTATATTCTACTGGTGCATCTGAACTCTGCCCATTTGTTGCATCGCCTGTATTATCCATATTTGTAAAACTAAGATTATTTAAAACAGTGAGAAGACCGAACACTACTGCAAAGATTGCAATTACAATGCCAACAGTCAATGCAGTTTTCTTGTTTTTTTCTTCCATAGAAATTTCTGTTTATTTTATCTAAATAACAATACTAATTATCTTCTTAGGAACATAGATAATTTTCTTGCTCTTGATTTCACCCAAGATATTGCTTTCCAATACAATTTTTTCAACTTCTTCTTGAGTTGCATCTGCTGATACTTCAACTTTTCCCCTTAGTTTTCCATTTATCTGTACTGGAATTTCCATTATATCATCTTCAAGGAGACTCTTCTCAATCTCTGGCCATTTTTGAGTATGGACACTAAACTCATGTCCTGTTTTCTCCCAGATTTCTTCTGCAGCATGAGGAAGAATTGGTGCAATTGCCAAGATTAATTTCTCAATGTCTGAGGTTGAGAAGGAGGAATCTGTATTTGAATTGTAGAATTGCATGAGTGCAGAGATTGATGTGTTGAATTTGAAATTCAATATGTCACTATGTATTTTTTCAACTAATCTAGCAACCTCTTTACTCTCTGCTAATTTATCCTCTTTTCTGCCCCACAAAGCCAGAAGATATTCATAATACTTTGCAACGAACCTTTTCACACCATTTATTGTTTCTGTACTCCAAGTCACATCTCCATCGTATGGTCCCATAAACATCAAATATGCCCTTGTAACATCAGCTCCGTACTCTTCTAGCAGTCCGTCAGGAGTAATGACATTTCCCAGAGATTTTGACATTTTAACACCACCTTCTCCCAAAACAATACCATGAATGGTTCGTTTCTTATATGGTTCTACTCCTGGCACAAGATTCAAGTCAGAGAGCACCTTATACCAGAATCTAGAATATAGGAGATGAAGTGTTACATGCTCTGGACCACCCTCATAGTGATCTACTGGCATCCAATATTTCATCTTCTCCATATCTGCGAATTCTTTATCATTATGTGGATCCAGATATCTAAGGAAGTACCAACTAGAACCTGCCCAGTTTGGCATTGTGTCTGTTTCTCTCTTTGCCTTACCTCCACATTTTGGACACTTAGTATTTACCCACTCTTGAATACTAGCCAATGGTGACTCTCCTGTATCCGTTGGTTCGTAACTTTCAACTTTTGGCAATTCTACTGGAAGCTGATCTTCAGGAACTGGAACTTCTCCACATTTTTCACAATGGATAATGGGAATTGGTTCGCCCCAATAATGTTGCCTTGAGAAAATCCAATCTCTGAGGTTATATCTTACTACAACTTCCCCAATACCTTTCTCCTTTATATACTCACCCATCATTTTTCTAGCATCTTCACTCTTCATTCCGTTCATGAAATCTGAATTGTATACAACTCCTTCATCTTCATATACTTTCTCGACAGAATCTATCTCATTTCTATCCCCATCTGGTGTTTCAATTACCCTAATTATTGGCAATCCATATTTAGATGCGAATTCAAAGTCTCTTTTATCATGAGCTGGGACACCGACTACAACACCCGTCCCAACCGTTGACAGAACAAAGTCTGCGAGGAAAATTGGCAGACTATTACCCGTTATGCTATTTTTGCAAACAATGCCTGTATCTACACCCGTCTTCTCTCTTCCTCCCTCAAGTCTCTCCTCTTCTGTTTTCTTGGAGCAATCCTCTATATATTTCTCAACATCTGCAAGCTTCTCCTGCGGAACAAGAGGAAGAAGTTTCTTCACTACATCTCCATCTGGAGAAACAACCACAAAAGTAGAACCAAACTGAGTGTCTGGCCTTGTTGTTGAAACTCTCAATGTGATATCTGCACCTTCAACTTCATAATCTATATCGTACCAAGTCTTTCTACCAATCCAGTGCTTCTGCCTAGATTTCACACTCTCCCAATACCCCGTTTCATCCAACTCATCTGTTAATCTATCTGCATATTCTGTAATTCTAAGAACCCATTGATTAATATCCCTTTTCTCCACCTCTGTCCCACACCTCTCATGCTTCCCATCTATTACCTCCTCATTAGCACACCCCATCTTACACTTAGGACACCAGTTAATTGGCATCTCTGCTTTGTATGCCAATCCTTTTTCATACATTTTCAAGAATATCCATTGAGTCCATTTGTAATATGCAGGATCTGTTGTATCTACCTCTCTGCTCCAATCAAAAGAGAAACCCATTGCTTTAAGTTGCTTTGTGAATATAGCAATATTTTCCTTCGTAATTTCCTGAGGAGGCCTCTTCATCTTAATAGCATAGTTCTCTGTTGGCAAACCAAATGCATCCCAACCCATTGGATACAATACATTCTGCCCTAGCATTCTCCTTAGCCTAGCTACGGAGTCCATCTCTGTGTAATTTCGTGCATGTCCCATATGCATACTATCTCCTGATGGATATGGGAATTCTGCTAAGAGGTAATATTTCTCCTTACTGTCAAAATCTTTTGCTTGATATATATCACTTGAGAACCATCTGTCTTGCCATTTCTTTTCAATATCTTTTGGATTGTATCTGTTTTCCATTCAGGTATTTTACCTTAAAAACAGAAACATTGGAAGAACAAGGAATACAATTTATGGAACAGGGAGGTGAAACTTTCAAAGGAATGTATACCTGTTTGTGTACATTTTAGGAGAATTTCCATACATAAATGGACCTGAGGGGATTCGAACCCCTCACCCCTTCACTGCCAGCGAAGTGCTCTAACCAAATGAGCTACAGGCCCAAGCAATATTCAATTATACCAAAATATGGACCCAGCCGGAATCGAACCGGCATCTTCGCAATGCGAATGCGATGCTCTGCCAACTAAGCTATGGGCCCCTAACTACAACATATATGGTGCAGGATTAATCCTGCCACTCAACTCCGCACCTCTTCTTAATTCAAAATGAACATGAATACCGTAAGCAACACCAGTAGCACCAATCTGCCCAAGAGCCTCACCCTGCCCAACAGCCTGCCCAGACCTAACATACAACTGTGCCATATGAGCATACAGAGTTGTATACCCATTCCCATGATCTACATGAACATAATATCCAAAACCATTATACTTACCACTACCCCAACCAGCACTAATAACTGTGCCAGGATACGCAGCAACAACACTCGGCTGCCCACCAGTTGGATAGATATCTATGCCATAATGACCTGTAAAGAAGCCTCTTGAAATTCTACTTGGACCACCAACTGGCCAACCCAAGAACTTACCAACACTAGGATCTACAGGAGTAGGATTATACTGAACACTACTAGACCCCCTATTTCCAGACTGAGCAATACTAGGAGAAACAGCATACACAGGAGCCTTAACAACCTCTTTAATCTCACCGTTAGGAATAAATAACTCAGAATTAATAGTAATCTCCCCATTCTCAATCCAGTTAAAGTCTACAATATCTCCCGGATCTGCATTATATTTCTTTGCCAAAGATGCAATAGTATCACCACTCTTCACAACTACAACAACACCATCCTGAGGAGGAATATCTAACTCCTGCCCTAACTTCAAAGAATTCTCAGACTTAATATCATTCGCCCACATAATTGTCTTAACTTTCAAACCATAATATTGAGCGATTCCTGCCAAAGTATCTCCCCTCATAACAATATATTTCTCAGTATTCCTTCTCCCCCTATCCTTAGGAATAATGGTATTAACAGAAGAGTTCATCACCATAACATCTGTCTCTGCAACACCCACACTCTCTAACTCCTCACCACTTGCAATACTTGCAATTGGCTTCCTATACAGATATGTAATTGCAAGAATAAAAAATACACTAAGGAAGAGAACCTTCACTGCAGAAGAAAGAAAATTCCCTCTTCCCCAGAACATCTTCGTTGCAAACTCATCTTTCTTAGAATTGAAAGAAGCAAAAAGGATATCAAAAAGGACAGAAAGCAATACAAGTATGATACTAATCCTTGTTGCAATATATTCTCCCAAAGACAATATGAACTCAACAATGTTATTCTTCGTTTGTTGCTTTATATAAAACTCTCTAAATTTCTTTTTGAAATCGCTAAAAAAAGAATTACCTTCAATCTCTTCATCTACAAAAAGGAAGTCACTATCTTGAAAAGATGGCAAGTTTTTAAGGCTCTTAAAGCTTAATCCATGAATATTTTTATTTTGTTGAGAATCTAAATCTGTATCTCCCAAGGCTATTTATAATTAAATAGTATGCGATGAATATTATACCATACTTTAACTATGCCTCATGCAGAGTTGCCAAGAACTCTTCATTATCTTTTGTCTTCCTTAACCTATCAATAAGAACCTCAGCTGGGTTCTCATTAGTATCTAAGACTTCAAGCATTCTCCTAATCCTCCAAGACTGATTTAGCACCTCTTTGCCTAGAAGGAGCTCTTCATTTCTTGTTCCAGAATCTATAACATCAATAGATGGATATATCCTCTTGTTTGCCAAAGCTCTATTTAAGTGGAGTTCCATATTTCCTGTACCCTTGAACTCTTCATATACCAAGTCATCCATTCTACTACCTGTATCTACAAGTGCAGTTGCAATGATGGTAAGGCTACCCTTCTCTTCAAAGTTTCTAGCAGCACCGAAGAATCTCTTAGGTGGATATAATGCGACTGGATCGAAACCTCCAGAGAGTGTTTTTCCAGATGTTGGCATAGTAATATTGTATGCTCTAGCAAGTCTTGTGATACTGTCCATCAATATAATGACATCTTCTCCCCATTCGACCATCCTCATTGCTTTCTGCAATGCCATCTCAGCAACCTTACAGTTCTGCTCTGGGAGTTCATCGAAGTTTGAAGCATATACTTCCCCCTTTACAAATCTCTTCATGTCTGTGACCTCCTCAGGCCTTTCACCTACGAGAACAACAATCAACTTAGCTTTTGGATGATTCTTAGCAATACCATTTGCAATATCTTTCAAAAGCCATGTCTTTCCTGCTTTAGGTGGAGATACAACCATAGATCTCTGTCCAAAACCTATTGGTGCTAGAAGATCTATCATTCTTGTTGAAATAACATCCTGCTCTGTCTCCAACTTTATCTGCTTATTTGGAAATATTGGAGTAAGCTTTCTGAAGTATGGCCTACTCGCAGCTTCCACAGCAGGCTTTCCATATACTGTATCTACTCTAAGAAGACTAAGATACTTCTCCTTCTCCTTAGGGAGTCTTGCAGGACCTGTAATCTCATCTCCTGTCCTTAGACTAAACTTCTGTATTTGTGAGCCAGAGATATATACATCATTATCTCCAGGTAGAATATCTTCTGTTCTCAATATCCCATGAGAACCATCTTTCATTACTTCAAGGATGCCACTCACCTCTACAAAACCTTCTTCATTGGATTTCTTCTTTAGAATCTCAATTATGAGTTCTCTTTTTGGGAGTTCCATAAAATTCTCTAACTTAACTTCTTGTGCTTCTTTACGAATATCTGCAAGAGTCATTTCTTCATACTCTTTAATAGTTTTAGTTTTTTTGACCATGTTTCCTAAGGGAAAATAAAATGAAATCGGGCATCTAACCACTGGATATCTGAAGTATATTGAAATCAGTAACGGATGTCAATTCTTAGAAATCTAATGAAAAAAAAAGAAGGGATCGGTACTGCCCCAACCGACCCCGATTTCTATTCCCATAAGGAATAGTTTCGAAGAACATACAAGATGTTTCCCTTCTTCTTTCAGTAATCTATATAACTAAATTAGTGAAAGAAAAAGATAATAATCTTAGGCTTTTCCTGTTGCCCAGTTGTGCTTGTGACACCCCAGACAAAGGGAAAAACCTAAGATATCCACACCCTTGTAAAGAACTATAACACATTATAACTCTTACACGGGTATCTGTCAAGCCCATATATATAATCCACATTTTATAATAACTCCCAGAACCCAGCCAGCTCCACCCCTTTCGACCTCCCGTTACACATGAAGTTATATTTATTTCGCCCTGCCCCAGGGTGTTACGAAATATGTGGATACTTAAAAGGGGAATTAAAACCCAAAAAGTTCTATATGTGAAATTAGATAGATCTACTATGGTAAAAATGGAAACTCTAAATACTCCCTATCTTATAAATCTTCTTCACATGAACCTTCTTAGAAGCACCTACCTTCATCCTCCCAACAAGAAGATCTGTATAACCAGACCTCTGAGCCTCTGACAAAATCGCATCAACACCCCAAGTTCCCCTAATCTCACCAGTAAGACCAACCTCTCCGAAGTATATAGTTGTTTTAGATAGCACCTTATCTTCCACAGAAGATTTAATCGCAGCACAAACAGCAAGGTCAATAGCCGGATCTGATATAGTAAGTCCCCCTACAACATTCACAAAAACATCCTTGTTACCCAAAAACACCCCACCTTTTCTGGACATAACAGCACAAAGCATATCTAATCTAGGCTTCTTTATTCCATTTGCTACTCTTCTCAATGGTCCTCCCTCACTTTCCCTTTCTACAACAAGTGCCTGTACTTCAACAAAAACAACTCTTGAACCCTGAATAACTGCACCTATAGCACTCCCTGAAGATTCACTACTCGATTCCAAGAATAACAAAGAAGGATTCCCAACTTCATTCAAACCATTTCCTCTCATCTCAAAAACTCCAATCTCATTCGTAGAACCAAATCTGTTCTTCATACTCCTTACTATACGATATTGATTATACTGGTCTCCCTCCATGTACAAAACACAATCTACAATATGTTCCAAAACCTTAGGTCCAGCAATATCTCCCCCCTTATTTATCTGCCCAACAATGAATATTGGAATACCTGTCCTCTTCCCTGCTCTCGTTAGCAAAGCACCTGAAAGCCTAACCTGAGAAATACTTCCTGGATATCCTCTGGATTGAAGAGAAGATATGCTCTGAATAGAATCCACTACTACAAGCTCAAAATTCTCGGCTTCCATCAAAGCTACAATATTCTCTGCAACAGTATCTTCTGTTACAACAAAATTTTCCAAAAGCCTTTTCTTGCTATCATCAGATAATCTCTCTAATCTTTCATTTAATTGACTTGGTGACTCTTCACCACAAACATAGAGTACCTTCCCTTTTTCACAGAAATTGAGAACTATTTGCATTAGCATTGTAGATTTTCCTACTCCGGGCTCACCACTAAGAAGTATAACTTCACCTGGTACAAGCCCTTTTCCGAGAACTCTATCAAACTCATCAAAACCCGTACTGATTCTGTTCTTCGGCT
>CAZHSU010000021.1:0-7473 GCA_964535095.1 uncultured Candidatus Saccharibacteria bacterium
CCCATTCTAGTACTCGTTTTATTAAGTACAGAGAAAAGAGTATTTTCAATACCACCTGTGTATGTATTATTTATTAATTCCAAATTTCTAACAGTTGCCCTGTCCAGAATCATTGTATTATTTAATGAAATCTTCTGTGGTTTAAGAATATGCTGTGGGTTCATTAACTGCGTCTCCTCTATATACTTAACCAACATTGCAATTGGAATAATTTCAGGAGAATCTTCTTCAATACCTAGTGAATTGATATTCTTAATGTCATAGAAATCCACTACTAACTCCCTTGCATATTTGGTATTTCTCAAACCCTTCTCTATAAATTGTACAGGAATATTTCTTAATTCCTCACTTTCTTCACCCTCTATTAGCAAAATCTCAACAGGTTCATATGCTGAGAGAACATTATTTATATATGCTTTTGATGGGTTAGGGGAGAGGCTTAGAAATCTTCCTGTTGATATATCTACTAAGGCACAATATGTATTCTTCTTTTCAAAGAAAAATGCTACTAAGTAGGAATCTTTTATTGCACTTGCTTGTTCACCATCTACGGTACCGGGAGTGACTATTCTTGTGACACCTCTTTTTACAATTCCTTTGGCAAGTTTGGGATCTTCTAGTTGGTCTACTATAACAACAGAGTATCCAGATTCTACGAACTTTGGTAGATATTGTTCTAATGCTTTGTGTGGAAATCCCGCAAGAGCTACAGCATTGGATTCTTTGTTTCTTTTAGTGAGAGTAATGTTTAATACCTTGGAGGCAAGTTTTGCATCTTCGCCAAAGGTTTCAAAGAAATCTCCCATTCTGTATAGCAATATTTTATCTGGATATTGCTTCTTAAAACCCAGATATTGTTTCATCATTGGAGTATTATCCATATGTGGAGAGTATAACACAGAAGAAGCTTTGTTAACTAGGGACTATTTCCCTAAAATGATTTTTGCTTCTTCGTCTGCTGCTGCTTTTCTGGATTCTTTAATTTCTTCAGGAAGAACTGTGACAGCATATACTCCTGCTCTTACACAGTATCTAAGTAGTGGTTTGCTATTTTCTACAACAACTATTACTTGGTTTACCTTTCCTTTTACTTCAGCAAGAAGATTATCCAGAACTTTGAAAATGCTATGCCTTGCAAGGTCATATCTGGCATCTTTATCTTCTACTTTGAATCCTTGCATCTGCATTGCTATTCTTGGCATGTTAAGAATTATTCCATCTATTTTTGCACTTGCGATTTCATCTGCGAGAATAATCTCCGATGGATTATCTAGGACTGCATAGAGCTTGAATGATGATGTCCTTTTTAGACTTTGCCCAGAGAGTTGCTTCTTTATTTCAACCATGAAGTCTTCGTTCATTACAGAGTGAATACCTAGTGATACATTTCTCTTTTTGTATACATTTCGAATTCTTCTTACAATTCTTGCAACTCTTGAGAGAAGTTCTGGATTGTTAATATAGTGCAGTGCTCCTAATGCTTCACCTGATATAGATTCGTTTTCATGTTTCTTTCCTCCAACTAAGCCTCTGAAGTCTCTGACCTTGCTTGAACCAATTGTGAGAATAACTTCATTTCCCTCAGCAAGTGCTACATATTCTAGAATTTTTTCACAAATTTTCTTTGTGTAGTCTACAAATTTCTTATCTTGTACATATTGTAGTGGGTGCCTTCCATCTTCTAACATTATCTTGTCTAAATCTATGTATACCAATCCATGTGAGTCTCCAACAAATTCAAACATTTTTTTGCTGGTATCTGTAACCATTGAGTATATTCTTGTGGCGGATGGGGGAAGAGTGTAGTCTTTCGGAGGAAGTTCTTTCTCCTTTACTTCTTCTACCTTTTTAGTTGGTGGTGTAATTCCTTCCATTCCAGAGAGATTACCTTTTGTATATGCATCTACTACTGGATGTACTTCTGCAACTTCTTCACTAAAATCTCCTCTCTTATATATCGTTCCTGCATTTCCATCTATCTTTACCCAATCTCCTTCTTTTAGCTGTGATGATGCTCCTTTTGCACCAACAACTGCGGGGATTGAGAATTCACGACAAAGAATAGCAGTATCACTTGTAAGTCCTCCTGTTTCCATTAAAACTCCACCAGAAGAAAGAATCATAGCTTCCATTTCAGAAGAGTATTGCTGTATTAGGAGGATTTCATCTTTTGAATATTTCTTGTTTGTCGCACTAGATACAATTCTAATCTTTCCAGTCGCAGTCCCAAAACTTGCACCTATTCCTGAGATTACAAAGTCATCTTGTTTGGTTTCTGGAAGATTAATCTTACTCTCCAATTCTTTTCTAGCTTCTACAATTAGTTCTTCAAGCCTCTTCACTTCAACAGTACTATTTTTCTCTACAATTTTCTTAGCTTCTGTCATTGCGGAAGATACCATTTCATCTTGACTCTTATATCTCTCAATAAAGCCTAATATGGCCTCTCTAACATTCTTCCTTACCATATATACACCTTCTTTAAGTACTCCATCAGAGAGAGAAATATGCCGAATTGGCTTGTTTTGTAAAATCCAAAATCTCCCACCTGAAAGAACCCATTCAACATTCTGTGGCTCATTTCCTTTATCCTCAATAACTAAGGATACCTTTGCTATTTCCTGCATATCTTTATCTGCCAACTTCTGTTTGTGACTCCAACCTTTAGATATCTTAACCTTTTCAACACCTACAGCACCTTTCCCTATCTTGTTCATAGTTCTAACCTTCATCCACTCTTGTGGAGCAATATGTTTTTCTGCGGTAGAAAGGTCTTTCTTGTTCAATACATATGTATCTGGAGTAATCTCACTAAGAGAAATTACATCTCCAAGCCCATACACAGCTTCTATACTCAATTTTGTTTTATCTTGAGTAATGGGGTCGGTTGTATATACAATACCTGCAACTTCTGATTGAACCATTTTCTGTACAACAACGGCTATTTTTGCATCTGCTAAGTCTATATTCATCCTACTTGCATATGCCACAACATCATCACTAAACATTGATGCATATATCCTTTTAATAGATTGCTCTAATTCGTCATATTTCCTTACATTCAACTCTGTGGAAAAGATTCCGCTAAAAGATACATTTTTGTCAGAAGTGAAAGAAACAGAAGATCTTACAGATACCCATGCATCTGTAAATCCAGAAAGTCTAGTATATCCTGAGAGGATTTCTTCTGAAACAACTTTTGGGAAATCTTCTTTCAAAAGTAGTGCTTCTACTTCTCTGTTTTCAGGATTTCTGCCCTTCGCAAGTATTTTATCCTTACCATCATTAAAAGCTTTTAGCATAAAGTCCACAAAAACATCTGCAGAAACAACAAAAAACTCTGGAACGGGAACATCCATATCCTTGAGCTTAAAAAGACTCAAGCCTTTCCTACCGACTTTGTTTTCATTTAGTTCCTTCGCTGAATAGTCATCAAAAAAGTATACTGGGACTGTTTTCTTACTCTCACTCTGCGTCATACTGGGCAGTACAAAATTTATATCAGTTTCTTTCTATACAATACCCTTAGCTTCAAGTTTTTGCAAGTCCACATAGAATTCGTATGCTATTTTCACTAGAACGAGTAGGGGTACTGTGATAATTGCTCCAACAGGACCAGCGAAGATTAACATAATGATAGCAGCGATAAGTATATACAATGGTTTGATACCTGCTACATTGCTCATTACTCTCGGAATAATGAAATTGTTCTCAACTTGTTGGTAAATCATCATCAAGACAACAATGATTACTGCTGGTAAGAGACCACCCGTTAACAATGCCGCAACCCCAACAATCACACCTGCAAGGGTTGCACCAACTGTCGGCACAGCATCCAATATCCCAACTAAAACAGCAAGAGGAAGAGCAAATGGAATTCTAAAAATCGAGAGAACAACTGCTGTAAATATCGTTGCAAAAAGACTAACTGTACCCTGTCCTAAAACCCATCCTCCTAATTTCTTCTCTACATCTACAATTAGCTGCTTGACCATATCTTTCTTCTCCGTTGATCTAATCCTTATAAATAGTATATCTGTAAGAGAGTCATGCTCAGCAACAAGGTAAACAGATAGAACAACTGCTGAAAGGAATGTTGCAAACCCACTAAATACTCCACCTAGTGCAGATGTTACATTCTTAACATTGTCGAGATTAGGCAAACTTCTTAACCATTCTGTTGCATTCCTTTCAAGCTCTGCTGTATCAATAGTTCTACCACCAATATTTATTCTATCTAACCATCCAATAATACTATCTATCCAGTTTGGGAGGGTATCTACTAGGCTAGCCATCTGATTCACAAATGGTACAACGATAATTGTAAGCAGAATTACTATTAGTAATAGGAGAGAGGCATAAGATAGAAATATTGCCCATCCTTTGGAGAGTTTTTTCTTCTCAAACCATCCTACAATTGGCCTCATCGTACACATAAATACAAATGCAAGCATCATAAAGAGAACTACAGAAAGCATCTGCTTACCAAAAAATATGATTGCCAAGGAAATTAAGATAAACATAATTAACTTTGGCGAAAGAGTTACTTCAACTTTATGTACTTGAGGATCTCTGCCCTCTCTATTATCCCCTTCAACAGAATATATCTTCGGCATAGTTTTGCTCTCTAAACTTAATCTCTACTACTTATAAATATAGCACAGACTATCCCTCTATACTATTCTTTTTTGAGAAAACAACTACAGATGAAGCTAAGAATGCTACAAAAGCGATTATTCCAAGAACAAGCATAATTTTCCCATCTCTAAGTACAGAAAGTGCTGCTTCTAATTCTCCTGCTGCAACTGGAAGATTCTCATCGACAACTGCATTACCATTAACACTGCTTCCCTTTGCATATGTAACTTCAATCTTCTCACTAACTTCCTTCACATTTCCTGCACTATCTCTAACCTCTACAGAATATACATTTGGACCTTCATCTAAAGAAATATCCTTGATTGCAAATACTCCATCTCCATCTACATCTGTCTCATATACATCTGTTCCTCTCTTCACAACAACCTTACTACCTGGTTCTGCCTTACCTATAACTCCAAAATTATCTGTACCAACTTCTTTAGAATATTTAATCTCATCTAACTCTGGTGCTGTCCTGTCTACAGTAACAACAATAGGGTCAGATTTTGGTGTGTAAGTTTTCTTTAAAAAACCTTTTGAAGCAGCAGTAGAGACAATATATTTCCCCTCATCTTCAATCTTATGGGAATACTCATACTCTCCCTCATTGTTCACCTTAGCTTTACCAACTTCTTTTTCATCTACATAAATCAAAACTTTCTTATATCCTTCAGCATTGCCTTTTACAACAATATCCTCACCATTTGTAATTGCAACCGTCTGAGATGTAGTAGGTGGAGTTAAAGCCTCATCAACATTTGGAGACTTATCCATCTTAATATATGAGAAAATACCATATCCAATCAGAAGAATTCCTAGCACAATTAAAAAGGTGCCAATTATTCTTGAGATTAGGTTATTATTAGATCTTTTCTCTTGGACCTTGACCTTAGATGCCATACTATCTCTAGCATCAGATCTTAAATCCTCAACAGCTTTCGCTATTTTCTTTTGGGTAGTTTTTATTTGGGCAGACTTAGTTTTCTTTTTAGCCACTTTAAGTCCTATATTATAATTTATATACTCCCTAAATGTAGGATAATATAATTTGTAATTTAATGCAACTTTTTAGGAAATTTAGTAGAATAGGGCTAGTAATATGAAAAAATCTATAAAGGTACTTACAACTCTTTTCCTGATACTATTGGTACTCCTACCAATAGCCTTTTTCGTCATATATCCGCTTTATAACGACATTGCCCTGAAAAAGAATTCTTTGGACATATATGCTTTCACCAAGGAGACCACTATGAATCTGCTTACAACTCTCTCCCCAACCAAAGAGAAATTTGTCAAAGAGGAATTTTCAGAGGGGTCAATAGAGGAATCTGTGAGAGGTGCAAACATTATTCTGGACAAGAAAATTTTGGAGGAAGTGAATACTTCATTATCAATTGAGAAAGTTTTTGTTGATGGAAAAATATTTCAAGGTGTAGATGCATATACTATGGATAAAGGATTTTGGCATTTTCCAAGTTCTACATATCCGGGCCATAGGGGGAATTTTGTAGTGATAGGACACAGATTTATGAATATTCCACCAGCTAAGGACACCTTCTATAATTTAGATAAAGTAAACATAGGAGATGAGATAAAGGTAAATCATAGCGAGGGAGATTATACATATATCGTAACAGAGATAAAGGAGGTGGAAGCGAATGACCTTTCAGTCGTGAAGGAAACCGATGATTACCGTCTTACTCTCATAACTTGCACACCTCTGTGGACATCAGAGAGAAGGCTGGTAGTCATTGCCAAACTGGACAAACTCTATCAAAAAGGATAGAATCAGAAGCATAATTTTAATGTTGTTAATATGGAAAATTTTTATACTAGAAAAGATATTAGTGATAATACTATCGAGTTTACTATTACAATCCCTAAGGATGCTTTTGAGAAGAGCTATAAAGCTGTCTTGGAGCAAAAGCTTAGTGATACAAAGTTAGATGGTTTCAGAAAAGGAAAAGTTCCTACAGACTTGGTTGAGCCAGAGATGAAAAACACTATAAAGATAGAGACATTTGAACAGATGCTTCCGATGTATCTAACTACTGCAGTTGAGAAAGAGAATATTTCACCAATTGCTCCTCCTAAGTATAAGAGTTTTCCTGATTTTTCTAAAGATGAAGACCTTGTATTGGTTGTAGAAGTCCCAATTATGCCAGAGTTTAAACTTGGAGATTTGAAAAAGATTAAGGTTAAGAGTGAGAAAGTTGAAGTTAGTGAAAAGGAACTTGAAGATGCTTTGAAGAATGTCTTTGAAGGGAATAAAGAACATACAAAAGCGAAAGAGATGAATGACTCATGGGCGAAGGAGATTTCAAAATTGATGGGAATGGAAGAAGTAAAGACATTAGAAGAGCTGAAGAAAGCCGTGAAAGATCTCTTACTTAAACAGAAGGAAGCATATGGACAGAGGAAACAGGAGGATGATGCATTGGCACAGGCAATCAAGCTTTCTGGTATTGAGATTCCACAGGTAGCCATTGATTACGAAGCACATGAGAGAGAGCATTCATTTGTCCATGACCTTGGACATGATGACCAAAGAGTAAACAAATTCCTTGAAACAAACAATATCACAATGGAGAAGATGCAGGAGTTGTGGCAGAAGGATGCTAAGGATGCTCTTGAGAGTGATGTTTTCCTTAAGTTGTATGCAACAGATAGAGGAGTTAAGTGTGATGATAAGGCATTGAATGAGAAAGTTGAGGAGCTTAGAAAGACTGCGCCAGAAGGTACTGATGAGAGTATTTTTGAGAATGAGGAGTGGAGAGAGTATGTGAGAAGAGTTACAGAGAAAGAGATGGCATTCAAGGCATTTGTAGAGGA
>CAZHSU010000022.1:0-5219 GCA_964535095.1 uncultured Candidatus Saccharibacteria bacterium
CATGTCAGTTATCGTACATTCTAACGAAAATATAGATAGTGCATTAAGAAGACTTCACAGAGAAGTTCTAAGAGAAAAGATCTTAGAAACATACAAAAATAAGTCTTACAGAATCAATAAAGCAGATCTAGATATTGCCAAAAGAAAAGAATGGGCAAAGAGAAAAAGACGAAGAAGATCTGCTGCTAGAAGAGCTAGATAATTTTAGCTGTAATCACAATGTCCATACTAGATACTCTTAGAGAAGACATGTTTTCTGCTACAAAAGCAGGAGAAAGTATCAAGGTAGATATCCTGAAATTGGCTATAGCTGCAATTAAAAATGCTCAAATAGAATCCCAAGAAGAATTAACAGATGAAGACATAGTTAAAATCCTTCGAAAAGAGGCTAGAAAAGTAGAAGATTCCATCGAACAGTTTAGTAAGATGGGTAGGCAAGACCTTCTAGATAGAGAAAAAGCACAGTTAGAGGTACTAGAGCAATACCTTCCACAGCAGATGTCCAAGGAAGACTTAGAAAAGGTTGTGAGTGCCAAGGTAGAAGAATTAAAACCAGAAGGAATGAAAGATATGGGTAAAGTAATGGGAGCAGTTATGAAAGAAGTAGGGGGAAATGCAGATGGCAATATCGTAAGAGAAATAGTACAACAGCATCTTCAATAACTATGAAAATAGAGGTACACAACTGGGAAATACTAAAAAAATACATACCAGAAATATCATTCTCCAAAACGGAACTACTAGAAATTCTCCAAAAGCACTTTCTTGTATACAAAATTTCAGAGGTGGGTATAATCTTTGTAGAAGATGAGTATATACACACCCTCAATAGAGAGTATCGTAAGAAGGATTACATCACAGATGTGTTATCTTTTCATATTGAAACAGAGCCATTAATCGGTGAAGTATATATAGCTCCATGTTACATTTCTAAAAACACAAAAAAGGGTGAAATTGAGGAAGAAATACTTCGAGATATAGTACATGGAATGCTCCATATCTCCGGCTATGACCACAAAGAGAAATTCACAGAAGAAACAAAAAAGAATGAACAAATGTTTGTAAAACAAGAAGAAATATTAGAGAATATACAATATGAAATTAATAACAGGACTGGGCAATCCAGGGACAAAATACGAAAAGACTAGACATAATGCAGGATTTCTTTTCGTAGAGGAACTAAGAGAGAAATTCCTCTTCCAAAAAGAATACACAGTAACAGAGTGGGACGAAGAGAAAACATTCATGTCGCAACTCTCTTTCATAAAAAAGGGATCTAAAGTAGTGGCAATACTTCAGAAGCCATCAACCTTTATGAATAACTCTGGGCAAGCAGTTGCCAAAATAGTCAAGAAATATGACATAGATATAGAAAAGGAATTCATTCTCGTTCACGATGACTTAGATGTAGAATTAGGAAAGTATAAGTTGCAACATGATAAATCACCAAAAGGACACAACGGAGTAAGGGATGTTGAAGAAAGATTAAAATCTAAAGATTTTGAAAGAGTAAGGATAGGAATTGAGAGTAGAGTGAGTAAAAATATTCCTGGAGAAGATTTTGTATTAATGAGATTCACAGAAGATGAGCAAATGGTTCTAAATGAAGTCATAGAAGATGCTGTAAAAGCATTGCTTGTTGAGATACTCCTTTAGTCATATGGATAATTTCACAGAACAATTAGTAAGAAAAACTGCAGATATTAAGCAGGAAATATTAAGCAAGAAGGTTATCACAGGTATAGATGAGGAATATTATGAATTTTCTGCGGAGTTTTTGGGGGAGCTTTTAGATAGGTCTGTTTGGCTAACCACAAGTACTAATGCGAGTGAGGATATTGAGGGGAATACAGTTGTGGTATCTGTTGGTAAAACTTTTGATCCAGATTCCCTTCTAGATTTGGGATATACAAGGGTTGAAAGGGTATGGAATGAGGGTGAGTATGCAATATTGGGAGATGTTGTCATCATTTGGCCTTTTAGTATGAAGAATATTGTCAGATTGAGTATTCTAGGCAAAGAGATTGAGAGCATAGATATTGTAGATAGTGAGAGCAGGAAGAAACTTGAAAGTGTGCAGAGTAAGATTTTGGTAGATGTAAACGCAGATCTTTTAGTGGGGAATGAGGATAAAGGGGATGGTATAACAATTAGAGTAAATATTGGTCTAGGGGAAGAAGATGAGGAGGGTGTAAATCTCGGTGTCAGAAGAATTCCCGGAATGGAGATGTATTCTTCAAAGAGAGCAGTAAAAGAGATTGTGAAGAACTTTAAGAGTAGGGGATACCAAGTTATCTACTTAACCAATAATTTTGAGAGATATAAGTTGGAGGTGGATGAGAATCTTAAAGAAAATATAGATTCTGTAAGTCTTAATGATGGTGCATATTCTAAAATTGTGAAGAGGGGGTTTGTATTTAATATTGCAAAGCTTCTGGTTCTTACAGATATGGAGGTCTTGGGAGAGGTAGATCTTTCAGAATTCTGGACAAAGAATATGAATATGGATCCAGGTTCGGTCGAGATTTTGAAGAAGATAATTCCCGGAGATTATGTTGTACATGAGGATCATGGGATTGGGAAATATGTGGATATGCAGATGAGGGAGGGTGGTTACTATCTTCAGATTGCATATGCAGGAAAGGATAGGCTGTTTGTCCCTCTGAGCTCCTCTGAGAAGCTTACAAAGTATATTGGGGCAGGAAGAGCCAGGCCCATTTTAACTGGTCTAAATAGTGGCTCTTGGAGAAGAATTTCTGCAGCGGCAAGAGAGAGGGCAGAGAGTATTGCGAGGGAACTCCTGCAATTGTATGCCCTTAGAGAAACCTCACAGATTGAACCAGCACTTCTGGAGGAGTCCCAGTTTAGTGACCTTGATACTTTCGTTTCCAATTTTGAATATAAAGATACAGATGACCAACTTCTTGTTACCAAGCAGATTGTGGAGGATTTGCAGAGCGCTAAGCCCATGGACAGGATACTTGTTGGAGATGTTGGGTATGGTAAGACGGAGATGGCAATGAGAGCTATGTATGCAGTTGCCAATTCTGGAAAACAGGTAGCACTTTTGGCTCCTACAACAATTTTAGCAGCACAACATCTCTCTGTTCTGAAAAAGAGGTTTGCAGGTACACTTTTCAATATCCAATCTCTTTCTAGATTGGTCTCAGAAGATGAGAGGAAGAAAACAATTGAAGGAGTGGCTAATGGTAGTGTGGATATTGTAGTTGGGACACATGCATTGTTAAGTGACGAGATTAAGTTTAAGGATTTAGGGCTTCTTGTTGTGGATGAAGAGCAGAAGTTTGGGGTGAAGCAGAAAGAGAAGATAAAGGGCAAGAAGCTTAACACTAATGTTCTTTCTCTTACTGCAACACCAATTCCACGAACATTGAATATGGCTCTTCTTGGTATTAGGGATATCTCGGTATTAGCAACTCCACCAAGTGGAAGAATGGAGATAATTAACCATTTTGGTAAGTTTAATTGGGAAACTGTACAGGAGGCGATACAGAAAGAATTGGATAGAGGAGGGCAGGTGTATTTCTTACATAACAGGGTGGAGACAATACAGAATGTTTATGAGAAATTGGACAAGTTATTCCCACAGGTCAAGGTGGCAGTAGTGCATGGACAGATGAGTGTTCAAACTTTGTCTAAAAACATGGAGAATTTCATTAAAGAAGAGTCAAAGATTCTCCTCTGTACAACGATTATTGAGAATGGTCTAGATATTCCAACAGTTAATACTCTCATTGTAGATGATGCCACTATGTTGGGTCTTTCGCAGATGTATCAGATTCGTGGAAGAATTGGACGATCACAAATTAGTGCTAATGCATATTTCTTCTATGATACTCTTAAAGGAGATTCAGCTTTGAGATTGGAAGCCTTGAAGAATTCGCAAGAGTTAGGGTCAGGATTTCTTCTTTCAAATAGGGATTTGGAAATAAGGGGGGCAGGGGATATATTAGGAAAGAACCAGTCTGGAGCGATTAATTCCGTTGGTTATGGTTTGTATTCTCAAATGCTTGCAGAGGCAGTGGCTGAACTTCGGGGGTTGGGTAAATAATTTCACCTTGGCAAGACTAGGGGTTTAGATTAACATGTAGTCATGTCTTCAGTACTCTATCAAAAATATAGATCACAGGATTTTGACCAACTTAAAGGTCAGGATAATGTTATCAAATTGCTAAAGAATGCAGTGAAGAAAGATCAGTTAGCTCATGCATATCTTTTTGTTGGCTCAAGAGGTACAGGAAAGACTTCCGCAGCAAGAATTTTTGCAAAAGCAATTAATTGTAAATCTCCTAAGAAAGATGGTAATCCATGTTTGGAGTGTGAGAATTGTAAAGCAGTAGCAGAGGGGAATTTTTTGGATTTAGTGGAGGTAGATGCAGCATCAAATAGGGGAATAGACCAGATTAGAGAGCTTAAAGAGAGAATAGAATTTTCACCAGTTGAGGGTAGGTTCAAAGTGTATATAATAGATGAGGTGCATATGCTTACAACAGAGGCATTTAATGCACTTTTGAAAACTTTGGAAGAACCCCCAGCACATGTTGTATTTATTTTGGCCACAACCGACGTTCACAAACTGCCCCCAACTATCCTCTCGAGATGTCAGAGGTATGATTTCAGATTGGGAACGGACGAAGAAATTAGAGATTTAATTAATTCTGTTTGTAAACAGGAGAAGATTAAGATGAAGGATGATGCTCTTAATGTTATTGTGAAGAATGCTAAGGGGAGTTATAGGGATGCTCTTTCCCTTTTAGATGTTGTATATAGTGGGCAGGAGGAGAATAAGAGTGAGATTACTTTGGAGGAGGTACAGAAGACTTTGGGTCTCCCAGATTCAGAGAAAGTTATTCTTTTACTTAAATCTCTTCTTGTTGGTGATGGTGCTCAGGCTTTGTCAATTATTGAGAGTTTGGAGGTGGAGGGTGTGAATCTTCAGCAGTTTACAGCTTTTGTTTTGGATTATTTAAGAGATATTCTTTCGCAGAAGATTAAGGGTGATTTTGATAAGGATTTTCCATTTAATAAAGATGGGGATTTGAAAGATTTCCATAAGTTAATTAATCTTTTTATTGATGCGGATAATAAGATTAGGTATGCGAATAATCAGGGCTTGATTTTGGCAATGATTATTCCAGAGATGATGAAGCCGAATGTGAAGAGTGAGATTAAGATGGTGAATAGGGATGTGAAGAAGA
>CAZHSU010000022.1:5319-7096 GCA_964535095.1 uncultured Candidatus Saccharibacteria bacterium
CTTATTGATTGGAACCCTGATATCATTCATTCACAGTGCGAATTCTTTACTTTTACATATGCAAAAAAAATTGCAAAATCTTGTAATTGTCCAATTGTGCATACATTTCATACATTTTACGAAGATGTCGTATCATATGTTTTACCCTTTAATTTTGCTTCAAAATTTGTGGCTCCTGTAATGTCACGAAGGCTTAAAGGAGTTAGTGTAGTTATAGCTCCAACATCTAAGACAAAAGAATATTTAGAAAGAAGTGGTATTTCTTCCGAAATTCAAATAGTCCCTACGGGGATAGATTTAGAGGGATTCTCGAGGGAGTTGAGTGCAAGTCAGAGAAAGATGTTAATAAGAGAGCTGGATATTCCAGAGAGAGCACAGATAGTAGGGAGTGTTGGGAGGCTTGCTCATGAGAAGAACTATGAAGAAGTTATTGATGCTTTTAAAGTTTTACATGAGAAAGATCCGAACCTCTATCTTCTTTTAGCTGGTGATGGTCCACATCGCAATGATTTAGAAGAGTATTCGAAGAAATTAGGGGTTTTTAAATATGTCCGATTCCCTGGGAGAGTTGATATTGACCAAACATATAAATATTACAAGTTAATGGATGTTTTTGTTTCTGCATCATCTTTTGAGACACAAGGTCTTACATATATTGAAGCTCTTGCTAGTGGTACTCCTGTAGTTGCCAGAAAGGATGATGCCATTGTAGATGTAATAACGGATGGGGAAAATGGGTACCAATATGTGACAGTAGAGGAGATGGTTGAGAAGACATCTTCACTTTTGCTAGATAGTAGTAAATTAAAGAAATTTAGTGAGAATGCTTTGGAATCCAGTCAGAAGTATAGCAACACAGTTTTTGGGGATAGGGTATATTCTATATATTCTAAAGTAACAGGGCAGATCTAGAGCAGACCTACCCAAACCTCCAATTTTTCATGTATAATGCTACAGGTATCTAAATTTTTTGTTTTAAAAACATATGGGAATGCCAAATCCAGTAGAATTAATAAAAATGCAAAATGAAGCTAAGAAAATGCAGAGTAAGATGAGGGAGAGGAAGATAAAAGGAGTATCTAGAAACGGTATGGTTGAAATATATATGAATGGAGCTCAGGAGTTTGAAGACATCTTCATCGATGAGGCCTACCTAGATCCAGATATGATGGGCAAGATAAAAGAAGGTCTCAAAGAAGCATTCAAAGATTACCAAAAGAAACTTCAAAGAGATATGGCTCAGGATATAGATTTGGATCAAATTAAAAGTATGTTTGGGAAATAATCATGTCAATTTTGCCAAAGAGTGTCGAAAAAGTCATTGATGAGTTTGGAAGGTTGCCTGGTGTTGGACCTAAGTCCGCATCTAGAATGGCATACCACTATCTTCGTTCGCCAAACAGAGATGCTTCTAAGTTGGCAAATGCACTCTTGGAAATGGAAGATAATGTAAAGAATTGCCAGAAGTGTTTTAATGTTACAGATAAAGAGGAGTGTGGTATCTGTTCAAGCCCACTGAGGAAGAAAGACAGAATCTGTGTGGTTGAAGAACCCTTAGATGTAGTTGCTTTTGAGAATTCCGGAGTATATGAGGGAGTATATTTTGTACTTGGTGGAGTGATTTCACCTGCGGATGGCATTACCTCTGAAGAATTGAGATTTAAGGAATTGAGAGGGAGAGTTAATGAATTACTTGGGGAGAATGATGAGTTGGAGATAATTATTGCAACAAACCCAAATCTTGAAGGTGAGGCTACAGCAAGCTATATTTATGACC
>CAZHSU010000023.1:0-5143 GCA_964535095.1 uncultured Candidatus Saccharibacteria bacterium
AAGCCTATTCCAAGATTAAATATACTTGTGTAGCTTGACTACACGGAAGGTCTGTGGGAGACTACCACATTGATAGGCTCTATGTGTAAGTGTAGCAATACACTTAGCAGAGGAGTACTAATTGACCAAAAGCTTCTTTGTTTTTATATTACTTTCTGTTCGGTTTTTAGTGTACAAAATACACTTATAGCTCTTTAGAATTAAAGTCCTGAGCTCTTCGTAAGAAGAGGTCAGGCAAAAGGAATGAATCTGGAATACATTCTTTTTGCCTGGCGATTGTAGTGGAGTGGAACTACCTGACTCCATCCCGAACTCAGAAGTAAAACACTCTAACGCCGAAAATACTTAGGCCTTTGGCCTTGGGAAGATAGGTTATTGCCAGGACTTTTTGAAATTTATTAAACCCACTAGTGATAGTGGGTTTTTTTGTTATTTGGAGCTTAGAAGTTTTTTAGAATCTCCAAAGTCTCTTCTGGGCTCTTAACAGGGTTTACCTGTATTTCTTTAAGGGAGAGGATAGGGTAGTCATTACCATACACCTCAAACTCATCACCTGTAAAAACAACATTCGTAAGAGGGATATCTAGCATCTTTGCCAACCTCTTTGTATTATCTGCTTTGTTCTTCCCCTTCGGAACAATATCTATTGTAGATCTCCCTGTCGCATACACCTCAAAATCTTTCTTAAATACTTTCTCTAGTTCTTTCCTTACAGGTTGTCTCTTAATCTTCTCTGGATCCCAAGTCTCCTTTACCTTCTTTGGGGTATCAATAGGGAGGCAATCAAAAGAGAAATATATCTCATGTTTTTTAATCTGCTCCTTTGTAAAATTCGCTATTCCAAAATCGACCCACTGTATGCCCCTGAGAGCATCGAGAATATATTTCTTGGTATATTCCTCCATCTTTTCTGCTTCATATTTCAATATCAAACTCCCATCTTCCCATTGGTAGATTTTGTTACCATAAGCGGGACAGAGAAAGATACCATTAAGCTGTTGTGGAGCTTTTACTGGAATTCTTTTTACAAACCAATTCTGTATCTGCCTTAAAGTTCTTCCTCCACTCATTACTGCAAGATAGTTGTTCTCTAAAACTCTTGCAACTTCATGAAGCATCTCCTCTGATGGAGGTGAAATTCTTGGAGCAAGTGTTTGGTCGTAATCGAAGATTAGTAATTTTTTCATGAGTAAGTATAGCAGGAAATTGCAGAGGAAGGCATAGCCGAGAGAAAAAACTCTAATGTCTAGGTATGGGTGTTGAGAATGCTTGGTGAGTGAAGAGTGTCCTGTAGGGTCTGTTATGCAAAATTATTTATTCCACTTGTGTAATCTTCGGTGTTTTGAAAGAATATAACAAGAGGTGTTCTCGGGAGAGATATGACACTGCAGTGGAAAAAGGGGGAGATCGGGGTGATGAGGTGATGACACCTAAGGGGAGAAATTTCCCCGAAGGTAAAGATTAAATGTTGGGGTAAAATTGTTGTACGAAAATGGCCCTAAATCTCTCTGTGGTATAATATGTATGTATAAATTTATACTTTTCTCTAAAAAATGGGAGTTGGGAGTTATAGGTCTGTCTGTATAGAGGGCCCAGACCAAGTTGGAAAGGGTGATGCCACTCAGAGAATGATTGTCGAATTAGAAGAAGGAGATGTCGATTTTACATACTCTTCATTGCCAATATATGGCACACCAATTGGTACTGTTATTCGTCTTCTTCTGAAAAATGGATGCCCAGAAGATGTATTATCTCTTGAAAGCAATCTTGATGTTCGTATGGCTCTTTTTGCTCTGAATAGGCTTGAATTTTTAGATGTGTATCTTTCAGATGATAAATATGCAGATACACTTCTTGTACTGGATAGGAGTTCATATAGCAATGCTGTGACAATAGGGTATGGTCTTTCACTTCTTGAGAGTTGGGATAGTGATGTAATAGATGGATATGTTGATAGAGCAATGGATTATGACAGTTTAATTAATTCTAAATTGGGGCTAGATAGGTGTGTTATTCAGCTTAAATCCGAGGAAAGTAAGTGGGAGAATATTAGGAGTGTCGAAGCGGATCAATATGAAAAAGAAGATGTTCAGGAGAGGTGTAATAGTGTGTATGAAGTGTACAAGGACCGTGTTGGGGCTGGATGGAATGAAGTTGTTACTAAGGGGGATGAGGGTTGGAGGAGTAGAGATGATATCTGGGGAGAGATAAATGAGATTCTTTACAAAACATATGGTTTAATGGGAGAAATTAGGAAGGGAGAGAGGTATAATATTGGATTTAAGGAAATTGTTGATGGAATGTATGTAAGGGCTAAATATGATAGGAGTGTATATTCGGAATATGATTTGGGATTGAAGAAAAATGACAAGGATCAGATGTATAGGAGTGGTATTGTTCTAGGAAAGCAGGTTGCGGATAGTTGTTTGAATATGAAATTTTCAAATGATGTCGTGAGAGAGGAGTTTAAGCGAATAATTCTTCTTGTTCCTGAGACGATGAATGTATTTAGGCATTTTCTTGGAGATGAATTTGTAGTTAAGCTTCAAAAGGGGCTGGGTTTATGAGAAAAAAGGAATTAGCTATCTCTTTACTCTCTGAAGTTGAAAAACTCTTCCCGGAGGCGACTACAGAGCTTGCTAATTGGAATGATGATTTCCAATTTTTGGTTTGCATAATCCTTTCTGCACAGACAACAGATAAGCAGGTGAATAAAGTGACGGCTAAGCTGTTTGAAGAATATCCAACAGCGAAGGAGATGGGAGATTCAAAGATACAGGATTTGGAATATACCCTAGGGGGTATAAACTACTTTAGGAACAAATCTAAACATATAAAAGAGTTAGGTAGGATTTTAGATGAACAATATAATGGTCAGCCCCCTAAATCGCTTGAGAAGCTTGTAAAACTTCCGGGGGTAGGTTACAAGACTGCAAATGTCTTTCTTAATGAAAGGTATCGAGCAAATGAAGGAATTGCTGTAGATACCCATGTTTTGAGAGTTGCCAGAGCATATGGTTTAACAAAAAATACAGATCCAACAAAAATAGCACATGACCTAGAAGCCCTTTATCCTAGGGATATTTGGTACAAGGTAAACTCAGCATTTGTGCTTTATGGAAGGTATATTCTAAAAGCAAAGAAACCAGATATGGATAGGGTAGTTATGAAGGAGTTTTACAGACCAGGTCGGTGAGTTTTGTCATAGTCAGTAAACATTCGTTGTTGTTTTTAATTGTTTTTTAATATCGTTATCGGGTGTCATCCTGTAATAATGTTAAATTTCGATGAAAAATGCCAACAAATCTATATAGGAAGTATATAAACTCACCGACCTGGTCTGTGTTGTCCCTGTATTGTCCATTCCCTTCCTTTATGTTATACTCACATCTGTTAGCAATATAATATTAGTAGTATGTCTATCTAGCTAACAAGAAGACATCACCAAAGGAGAAACCCTATGGCAGACACAAAAAAAGTTGCAACAAAAGCAACAGAAAAAATAAACAACAAAGATCTATATTCACAAATAGATAAATTCCTTTCAGATAAAGAGAATCAAGTAAAAACCTTTAACAGAGGAGATATCGTTGAAGGAGATGTCGTCGATGTAAGAGAAGGTATGGTAATCGTGGATATTGGATATAAATCAGAAGGCATTATTGCTGGAAGAGAATTAAAAAGCGACTCATTTGAATGGAGAGATTTAAGACCAGGAGATAAAGTCTTGGTATATGTTGTCAAACCAGAAGATGAAGAGGGTCAACTGATTCTTTCCATCAGAAGAACACAACAGGCAAGTGCATGGTTGACATTAGATAAGGCAAAGAAAGAAAATGATGTTGTCGAAACAACTGTAGTAGAAGCAAACAATGGTGGTTTAATCGTAGAAATAGGAAAGGGAGTCAGAGGATTCATTCCAACATCACAATTAGATGCATCAAGAGTATACATAAGTGGAGTAAGGCAAGTAGGCAAGGATATCTCATCTAAAGTACAGAAGAGATTAAACTCATTAGTAGGAGATAAAATCCAAACAAGAATTATTGAACTAGATAGGGAAAAGAACAGGATTATTCTCTCAGAGAAGATGGTAACACAATCTAGAGATTTGGAGCAGAGAGAAAAGACATTGAACAAGGTGAAAGAAGGAGATGTATTAGAAGGAACAGTAAGTGGAATTACACCATTCGGAATCTTTGTAAATGCAGAAGGATTGGAAGGTTTGGTGCACCTCTCAGAATTATCATGGGACAAGGTTGAAGATATTGATGGACTATACAAAGTTGGAAGCAAAGTCAAAGTTATGGTAATTGGTGTTTCAGATGGAGGAAAGAGAGTTGCATATAGTGTAAAGAGACTTCTCAAAGATCCATGGGCAGAAGCAATTGCTAAATACAAGATGGGAGATGTTGTTAAAGGTAAAGTTCAGAAAGTTGTTCCTTACGGAGCATTTGTAAGAATTGCAGAAGGTCTAAATGGATTAATCCATATTTCAGAGCTTTCAGACAAATTGGTTAAAGATCCTGCAGATATTGTAAAAGTTGGAGAAGATGTAGAAGTCAGAATTCTCTCAATTTCCTCTACAGAAAGGCACTTAGGTTTAAGTCTTAAAGGTGCAAAACATGGTTCTTCCAGAGCAAAGAAAGAAGTTGTAGAGAAAGTCGAAGTTTCTGAGGAAGAGCTTGCAAGTGCAGTAGATAGTGCAGTAGAAGAAGAGATTTCTTAATAGAAAGCTAAAAAGAGAAACCTTGACGGGTGTAGTATAATTAAGCATGCTTAATATTAAAGGCAAAACAGAAAAAATCCTTGTAGCAAGGCTTAGTGGGAATGTAGTAATTTCTCTGAGAACAGCCTCATTCATTTCTGACTATCTCAAAGAGAAGGCTGTTTCCCCAAAGTCTCTTTTAGCAGGAATTGTGTTAAACCAAGATTCTTTGGCAAGGAAAGTAATAAAGGAGATGAATATCCCAGAGATGGATATTCTGGATAAAGTCATTGGTCGAAGGGGAATTGAGATAACAGGAGATTCTTCCAAATCTAGAGACATTATTCTTTCCGAAGATGTGAAATATGTAATAGATAGGGCATTCCTCATTGCACAGAAAGCAAGTCATATATATGTAGGGACAGAGCATATCAT
>CAZHSU010000023.1:5243-6847 GCA_964535095.1 uncultured Candidatus Saccharibacteria bacterium
ACAGATAGGTATGTTGCAGATAGATATTTACCAGATAAGGCAATAGATGCATTAGATGAAGCGGCAGCATCCAAAAGATTAAATGTAGAGTCAGATTTCAGTGATATTCAAGCAATGAAAAATATTCTTAGAGATATGAGAGGGAAGAAAGAGAAGCTAATTCTTAATGGAGAGATGGAGGAAGCATTAAGAGTGCAAGGAAAAGAAGAAGTGATTTTGGAAAAAATTGAACAGAGGGAGAAGAAGTTGAAGTTAGCAAAGAAAAAGAAAGAGAACGAGATTAGTGCAGATGATGTGAGAGGAGTTATTTCAAAATGGACAGGTATTCCAGTTAATACTCTTGGCAGTAAGGAAAAAAATGCATTGTTGTATTTAGAAAGAGAATTAAAGAAGAAAATAATCGGTCAAGATGAGGCTTGTTCCATTGTGGCAAATGCAATCAAAAGGGCAAGAACCGGTATCATAGATGCAGGAAGACCTTGGGCTTCTTTCCTTTTCTTGGGACCTACTGGTGTTGGTAAAACAGAATTGGCAAAAGTTTTGACAGCAGAACTGTTTGGTAAAGAGGAAAATTTGATACAGATAGATATGAGTGAAATGATGGAGATGCATAGTGTTTCTAAGTTAATTGGATCACCACCAGGTTATGTTGGTTTCCAAGAAGGAGGTTGGTTAACGGAGAAAGTACGAAGACATCCACATTCTGTAATTCTTTTTGATGAAGTTGAGAAAGCACATCCAGAAGTGTTGAATGTACTTTTGCAAATATTAGAGTATGGACATTTGACAGATGGTAGGGGGAGAAGAGTTAATTTCAAAAATACTGTGATTGTTCTAACTTCGAATATTGGAGCTGAGGAGATTAAGAAAGATCAGGTGTTGGGTTTTGGGGCAAAGTTGGAGAAGGGGAGTAGAAAAGATGAGGAGATAGATGGGGCATATAATAATATGAAGCAGACTCTTCTAGGGGAATTGAAGAATACTCTAAGACCTGAATTATTAAATCGTCTTGATGATGTTGTCATTTTTAGATCTCTAACCAGAAAAGATGCGAAGAAGATTGTTGCTTTGTTGCTAGAGAATCTAAATAAAAGATTGGAAGAGGAGAATATGAAAGTAAGTTTGGATAGCAAAGCCGTTTCCTACATTGTCAAAGAAGCATTTAGTGAAGAGTTTGGTGCGAGGCCATTAAGAAGAGCAGTTCAGGATAGGGTAGAAAATCTGCTTGCAGATTATATTCTCAAGGAAGGAGATGGTGCAGACCAGAAGAAAAAGGTGGAAGTTAAGATTGGATTGGTAAATAAGAAACTAGAGATAGTAAAATAAAATCCTTTTCCCAAAAATCGTGTGATATACTTTGGTATGAAATATATCTGTTCAGTATGTAATACGGAATTCTTGAAGTGGTCAGGGAAATGTTCTTCCTGTGGAGAATGGGGGACATTAGAGGAAAGTGAGGAAGTCCCTGTTGTGACCAATAGCATTAAGCCTGTAGAGGCTTCTTCGTATGAGCCAATCAAGGGATTTGTTGCCAAAAAAGGTAAGAGTGAGCCGAAGAACAGAATCAGTACGGGTTTTGATGAGTTTGATAGAGTTCTCGGAAA
>CAZHSU010000024.1:0-2484 GCA_964535095.1 uncultured Candidatus Saccharibacteria bacterium
TAAACTGGTACCGCTACGGGGAATCGAACCCCGATTGCAGGATTGAGAATCCTGTGTCCTAACCGTTAGACGATAGCGGCATATCTTCGGGAATAATCATATCATATTCCCTCCTTTTTGTGTACCTACAACACATTCAAACCAATCTTGACATAATATACTCCAATGTATATCATCTGCCCTGCCTAATAAAATAGAAATAAGGAACATATGGAAGAAAATAATAGATATCTAACAACAGAAGAAGGTTTACAAGCACTAAAAGAGGAACTCAAAGAAAGAGAAGGTGTGCTGAGAGAGGAAATTTCAGACACATTAAATGAGATGAGAAACCAAGGAGATTTAAGAGAAAACGATGGATACTCAATGGCTGTAGAGAAACAGAATAACAATGAGACTAAAATCCTTGAATTGAAAGAGAAAATAAAGAATGCGAAGATTGTAAAGAGTGTAAAGAAAGAGAAAGTTAGTGTAGGAGATACTGTAACTCTAGAAGGAAAGAATACACTCACATACACAATTGTAAGCGAAGATGAAGCAAATCCTCTTGAGGGGAAAATATCATATCTTTCACCATTAGGAAAAGAAGTTTTTGGAAAGAAGCTAAAAGATGAGGTTCTTTCTCCAAACGGTGAGGATAAATACAAGATAACTAAGATTAACTAAGGGTGAACTAGTGTTCCCTCTGAGAATATTTCTTCTAAATCTATACTGTTTTCAAGGTTTACACCACCACAGATGAAAAAGGAGATGTTTTTTGTCCTTGAGAATCTTGCACAACCTTTATCTACAGGAATATTTGCATTAGCTTGATGCTGGTCATCATCTTTAATTTCAAAAAGGTTGAAATAATCCTGCCATGACATATCTTTGACAATCTCTGCATCTGGAAATTCCTTTGGGTTTTTGTTGTAAACATAATCTATATTTGACATTTTGTGTACTCTGTTTACTGAAATCATGTCAGCAAAGACTGCGGCATCCATATCTGTACTCCAACCTGTCCTTAATCCACCGCTAACAAGGGCCCCTGGTGCGTCTGAGAGCAAGTATTCATATGCATCCCCTAACTTCTTAGGGGTATATATATTCTCATCTTCTAGATACCCTGCAACAAGTTCTGCACTTGTCTGAGTTACTGACATACCAACATCATGGAATGCATCTTTATCAAAAGCATATCCCTCCATTTTCTTGTGTAGATCCCTTGAGAGCATACCACCACCCGTCACTATGACTATCCTGGAATATTCATCTTTAGAATTCTGATACCAACTCTTTACTTTATCCAGAAGTGGATAGTTAATACTGCTATCATCCTGATACAGAATTGAACCCCCTATTTTTAGAACTATTTTTCTTTTCATATTACATTACTAGAATTAATATTATTGCAAAAATTACATAAAGAACTGGGGATAAATAATCTTCAAATTTAGTCCTTCCAGCAAACCTTATGTTCCAAATTGAAATTACTAAATAGAACATTAATGAACCAATTGCGGGAATTATGAAAAGGTTTTTGTTCCAGAAAAGAATCATAGATACTGCAACAAAGATGGAAGTAACTATTGCTGTTCCAATTTCAGGCCCTTCCATTCTGTCATGAAGTTTTAGTACAAAAATGGAAAGAACGAATGAAGAGAGAAATGCAAGTATTGTATATATTTCAAGAGATACCCCTATTCTTAGATATGAATTTAGGAGAAGGTAAAAGATTGTTATGCAGAGGAAATCAAAGATTGTCCTCGTTAGCATGTGTACTGAATAGTATCTTTTTAGAGAACTTTTTACATTTAGGAAAAGCACCAAGAGAAATACCATTGAAACTCCTAAGACTATGTTCCCCAATATTACATTCCTGTTGAAGAAGAGGAAGAAAAGAAGCGAGACATAAAAGATTGCAGGGAGGAAGAAGTATGGGAAGAATCTGTCTTTTAGAGAGATCTTCATTAATACATTGCTGTACTTTGAAATTTTCTTCTGGGAGTTTTGATTAAAGAGTGTGATGAACCAAACTTCTAGAAGAATAAGTCCTACAATACCCCAAAAGATAGTTGTCCTCAAGGGCGCAGTTAATACTGAGTCATTAAAAATTACAGTTACTGCCAAGACAAGAAGTAGTAAAAGCAAATCCTTTTTTATATCTATTTTCTCACTTTTCATGGGCAGTTATTTTCATTAAGTAATTATTCCAGAAAAGCCATTAAATATCGCAACAGTGATTACCAACCACCATGCCCCAATTGTAAATAAATCTCCCGCAGCTTCCTTTAATTTTCCCCTCTTTGCATAAACAATTATTTGTATTACTAGAAGCGTTAATACGAAAAGTGCAATACCAATATTAATTCCATCTCTTATACCCAAACCTAAGAATGGCATAACTCTTCTCTCTGGTTCTTCTGGTTCTTCTTCCACCAGATATTCTGAGATATCTACACTTGATGCATTTCCTACACTATCTGAAAGATTGATAAATAC
>CAZHSU010000024.1:2584-6818 GCA_964535095.1 uncultured Candidatus Saccharibacteria bacterium
ATCTCTGTTCCATTTAGACTTGCAACTATTTTATGCTCACCTTCGCTCCAATCACTTCCTTTTTGAACTTCCCATGCATCTGTATTAGATTTGGTACTACCAATTAGTTTTTCACCTTCTAAGACATCTACTATATATTCTCCTTCGATATTATTTGCCTGACCTTTTACACTTTTGGCTGGATCCATATATGTTGCCCCATTTTCTGGAGATGTTATCTGTATACTTTTAATTTCTCCCTGTTCTTTTGAGCCTACAACTTTATCCCCACCTGTTACAACTTTAGGAGGTTTGGGTGTTTCGACTTTAGCAGGTTCTTCTGGGGCTACTACTGGAGGCACTACTGCTCCTTGTACAGAGCTAGTTAGGTTACCAAACATCTGTACAACAAGAATTGTTTGTTTACCTAACAGTTCTCCTTCTACAACTGCAACTCCTATATCTTTGTAATTTGCACTCATTATATTTGCTCTGTGTGTTGGACTTGCCATCCATGCTTCTACAGTTCCTTCAGAAGTTCTAAATCCTTTTGCAAGATTTTCACCAGCATATACATATGCATATTCTGAAGCTCTTATGAATTGCCATGGTGTTTCGCCATTTGGTCCAAAATGATCCCAATACTGTACTTCAAGCATATTATTTGCTTTTGCTAATGCTGCAGATGCCAATTTAGGATTATTTGATAGTGTGTTTAGTCCTCCTGCTTCTCGTTCTTTGTTAGTTAATGAGATGATGTTTGCAGGGGTTATTGTACTGGCATATGCTTGTTCTATTCCAAGAACTCCCCCCATTGTGTTTACAACGATTAACATAAGGGAGTATGCAACAACTGCTATTTTCCTTAATAAGTATGGCTTATTATTATTTTGTTCTGTTGGTAGAAAGAAATTTTTTACCATAGTCTAGATATAGTTTAGTGTATTTTGTGGAAATAGTAAACAAATAGAAAGGGACCCGTACGGATCCCTCTCTTTATTTCTTTATCTATAAAGAAATACCGGCTATTACTTAACAGCTGCTCTAAGTGCTTTTCCTGCTTTGAAAGCTGGAACCTTAGTTGCTGGAAGCTTAATCTTTGCAAGAGTTTTTGGATTGATACCAGTTCTTGCTGCTCTTGTTCTGACTTCGAATTTACCGAAACCAGTCAAAAGGATAGAATCTCCTTTCTTAAGAGCTCCAGAGATTGTCTCTAAGACAGAATCAAGTGCTGCACCTGCCTGCTTCTTTGTGAGACCAGCATCTGCTGCTACTTTGTCAATTAAATCTTTCTTTAACATAGTTGTAACCTCCTTTCTTTTTAGATATATACATAAATCATCTTGGAATCAAGATATTTGCGTATATCCACTTCTAAAATATGAAAAAGCAAGATAATAGTCAATAGACATCTTTTCTATAGGACAAGGGAAAGAGTTATACAAAAAGTTTGTTGTATCAAGTTATTTAGAGTAAATTTCCTCCCTGTTCTGTTCATACATCTATTATTAAAGAGATTCTACACACTATTTAACATTGCTATAAAAGGCTTTCCCGTTTATCTAGAAATACTAGCATTGATACTTAACCATTCATTTCTCCTTTATACAAAAGAAGAGGTGAGGATATAGTCTCCTCACCTCCTATAGAAAACAGTACTAGAAGACAGTACAAAATTCTCCTAAAAACCCTTATTTTGCAACATCTACCGCTCTTGTTTCCCTAATTACTGTCACCTCTACATTACCTGGATAGCTCTGACCCTTCTCTATTTCCTTTGCAATATCATGAGCCATTACCAAAGCTTCATCATCTGAAACCAACTGAGGCTTTACAATAATTCTAATTTCTCTTCCTGCTTTAATTGCATAGACATCAGAGATCTTATCTGCACCAATCTCCTTTGCTGCTGTTTCAATACTCTCAATTCTCTTAATATACTGCTCGTAGCTATCCTTCCTTGCACCTGGTCTTGAACCTGAAATTGCATCAGCAAGGTATACAATAACAGCCTCTGCGGATTGTGGTTCAATATCCAAGTGATGCGCCTCAATAGCATTCACAAGCTTCTCATCCAAACCATACTTTCTCGCAATCTGCCCAGAAATATGGTGATGTGGACTCTCAACCTTGTGTGTGAGAACCTTACCGATATCATGTAAAACTGCTGCCTTCTTAACCAAGTCGACATCTGCTTTAAGTTCTGTTGCCAAAACCTCTGCAAGCCTAACGACTTCAATTGTGTGAGCCAGCAAAGACTGACCATAACTACTTCTATACTTCATCTTTCCTGCTAACTTCATTAAGCCTAGATCCATATCTGGCCAACCAGCTTCATCTGCCAAAATCTGCCCATTCTTCTTAATCTCAACTGAAATCTCGTTCTTTGCTTTTCTAACTGCTTCTTCAATTGAACCAGGGTGGATTCTTCCATCACCAATCAATTTTGTCATAGCAACATAAGCAATTTCCCTTCTTAAAGGATCGAAAGATGAAAGTGCAATTGAATTTGGAGATTCATCAACAATGACATCAACTCCTGTTAATTGCTCAAATGCTCTAATATTTCTACCTTCTTTACCGATAACTCGACCTTTAACTTTATCATCATCTACTTTAATTGTTTTAGTCGTTGTCTCACCAACATAATCTGTCGCAACTCTCTGCATTGCATCGACAAGAATCTTCTGTGCTTTTTCATCTGCACTAAGTTCAATCTCTTTCTCCGCTTGTCTAATCTTCTTTGCCTCATACTCCTTCATATCCTGATCTACTTCTGCGATCAATTTTTCTCTAGCCTCATCTCTAGAAAGACCGGAAATCTTCTCTAGCTCTGTTTTCAATTCATTTCTATCTATCTCTAATCTCTCAATTCCCTGCTTAAGCTTGCTTTCTTGAGTCTGCAACTCCTCACTCTTCTCATCTAAAATCTTAGATCTCTTGTTGAGTTTCTTTTCTCTCTCAATCAAGATTTCCTCATGCTCTGTACTCTCCCTTCGAATCTCTCGGAGTCTCTTATCCTCTCGAGTTCTTAACTCCTCTATCTCCCGATCCGCCTTATCCATCTTGTCACTCATTACTTTTTTAGCAACTCTCTCGAGTTCGCTCATTGGAATATTCTTAATATTCACCCACTTCAGCCCATATTTAAGGACTAAAACTACTATCCCTGCAGTCAAAATGACCGTACCTACAACGATTAGTAGTATAACCAAAGTATTATTCATAACTACCAATTTATAATTTAATCACCTTATCGGCGATTTTAGGAAGAAGTACTCGGCGAAATGCCTTGTTCTCGCAATTGTAAATTTTTTAAGATTTCAAATGTCATATAAAAATATCGAAAAACATTTTACAAAAATCAAAATTCCCAAAATCTCCTATCTATAAGGATTAGACAATAATACCATAACGAGAATCTCCCTTCAAGGTCTGCCCAAGGTCAGACCTTTAAAACTAGTTCATCCGGAGTTCATAACCATACCGTATAATTAGGCTATGACAACACCAAAACGGAACTTCAAAGCCTATTCCTTCTACCATATTTATAACCGCGGGAACAACAAGGACGAAGTGCTGAAATATGCCGAAGACAAAAAGCTTTTTATAAGTATTTTGTACAAGAACATAAAAAAGACCGATTTGTATCTCGATGGCTATTGCATCATGGATAACCATTATCACCTACTTATTAAAACGGGACGAGATCCAAACATTGTTCCGAAGTTCATGCAAAGAGTCGGAACTGCCTTTGCAATGCAGATAAATAAGAAAAACAAAAGAATCGGCCATGCATTCCAAGGCCCTTATAAAGCGAATCTGCTACGGTATAAGAAGGATATTGCCTCAGTACGAACTTATATCAGGAACAACCCCGTCGAAAGAGGGCTTGTTAAAAGGGGAAAACATTATCCATTCAGCAAAATGTGAGGTCAGAGGTAGGTCAGACCTTGTTGAGGTTTTCGATTAATCTTTGGTAGTAGCGAAGGTTGTGGATTGTTGCCAGAGTTAGGCCCGTCATTTCATCCACTCTAAACATGTGGTGGAGGTATGCTCTGGAGAAGTTCCTGCAAGTATAGCAGTCGCAAGTTGAATCTATCGGTTTCTCGTCCAAGAGGTATTCCGCATTTTTTATCCTCAAAACCTCCCCCTTCACATCACTAGAATACAAGGTGCCATGCCTCGCATTCCTTGTCACCAAAACAGTATCAAAAACCTTGTAACCTAAATTAGCCACAACCCTAATATCACC
>CAZHSU010000025.1:0-1163 GCA_964535095.1 uncultured Candidatus Saccharibacteria bacterium
TCAACAAGAATCTTCAAAAGTTTGTCTACATCATAATAGTGAAGCCCTGTTGTTGGCTCATCTAGAATATAAAGGGTTCTGCCTGTTGAGATCTTAGATAGCTCTTTTGCCAACTTCACCCGTTGTGATTCTCCACCAGAGAGTGTTAATGCAGACTGCCCAAGCTCAATATATCCAAGTCCAACTTTTTTAAGAATCTCAAGTTTCCTTGCAATTGCTGGATGATTCTTGAAGAATGGTAGGGCATCCTCTACAGTCATCTGTAGTACTTCTGCCATATTCTTCCCCTTGTAGTCTATCTGTAATACATCTGAATTGTATCTTGCTCCATTACATTGGTCACAGGTGATATATACATCTGAGAGAAACTGCATCTCAATTTTAATTTCTCCCTCACCTTTACATTTCTCACATCTTCCCCCTTTGACATTAAAGCTAAATCTTCCTGCCTTGTATCCTCTTGCTTTGGATTCATTAAGATTTGCATAGAGATTCCGAATGTGTGAGAAAAGATCTGTATATGTGGCAGGATTGGACCTTGGTGTTCGGCCTATAGGGGACTGGTCTATGCTAATAATCTTATCTATATTTTTAATCCCTTTTATCGCTTTATATGTACCTTCGACTTGCTTCCCATGCATGATTTCGTTTTCTAGAGCAGGTACGAGAGTGTTTTCTATCAGAGAGGACTTGCCACTGCCAGAAACTCCAGTTATTGAAATAAGCTTTCCCAAAGGGATATTTACATCTATGTTTTTAAGGTTGTTGGTAGAAACTCCAGAAATAGTTAGAGTTCCATTTTCTCTGTTATTTTTTTCTCTTTTCAGATTTTCCCCAATAGTGAGGGTTCTATTAAGGTACTTAGCAGTAATTGTATCTTTCTGCTTGATTTGCTCGTATGTCCCTTCTGCAATAATTTCTCCCCCATGTTTGCCTGCCATTGGTCCAACATCTATGATCCAATCTGACTGTCTCATAGTCTCTGGGTCATGTTCTACAATAATTAATGAATTACCCTCATCTCTCAACTGCTTTAATGACTCTGTGAGCTTTGAAATATCTTTGGGGTGCAAACCAATTGAAGGTTCATCCAATACATACACGACACCAGAAAGACCTGTCCCAATTTGTGATGCCAATCTTATCCTTTGAGATTCTCCTCC
>CAZHSU010000025.1:1263-6705 GCA_964535095.1 uncultured Candidatus Saccharibacteria bacterium
TACCTTCTCTGCACTTCATTAACGACACCTTCATATTCTGCGGAGTGCATATTTGTATGTCCGAATCTGTTTGTGTATTCAATTTCATAGAACTTCTTGGAGCCTTTTCCGTGGAAGATTAAATCAAAAATATCCTTTGGATAATTTTTAATCTGTGTTTTCAGATCGAAATTATGCACTCGAGCCACTTCATCAAGAATTCTTGTTGTCCAGCTATCTTTTGTAGTCCTGTTTCCCCAAGGGAAAATCCCTCCTTCACGAATTGTAAGATTTGGATTATATAGCGAATTTACATCTATCTGTTTGAGAAATCCTAATCCTGCACAATTCTCACATGCACCTTCTGGAGCATTGAAAGAGAAGGAGAGTGGGGTGATTTTCGGGTATGAAATTCCACATTTTATACAGACATTATGCTCGGAGAAGAGTAGTTCCTCCTTTCCAATAATGACTTTCACCTCTCCATCAGATTCATTAATTGCTAATTCAATATCATCAGTAAGTCTTTTTAGGAACTCTTTAGAATCCGAATCCTCGCTTGTAAGCCTATCAACAATTAGCTCTATGGTGTGCTTTTTATTCTCATCAAGATTTAGATCTTCCACATCATCGAGTAGGTATGTTTCGTTATCGATAATTACACGAAGGAAACCTCTTGAGAGTAACTTGTCGAGTAGGAATTTATATTGTCCCTTCCTGTTTTTTATCAATGGTGAAACAATGGAGACATTTTCTGTGGAACCTTTTATCCTCTTGAGTACTTTTTTTGTTATTTCTTCAATTGTTTGGGATTCAATGGGGCTTCCACATTTCGGACAGTGTGGTTGACCAACATGTCCATAGAGCAATCTAAGGTAGTTATATATCTCCGTTATTGTTCCAACGGTAGATCTTGGGTTAGAGCCTGTGGTTTTCTGGTCAATTGAGATAGCAGGGGAGAGCCCCGTAATTGTCTCGACATCTGGTTTCTTCATAATCCCGAGAAACTGCCTTGCATAGGAAGAAAGAGATTCTACATATCTTCTCTGACCTTCTGCATAGATGGTGTCAAAGGCGAGTGAAGACTTCCCACAGCCAGAAACACCTGTCAATACAACCATTTTGTTCTTTGGGATATCAACGGAGACATTCTTAAGATTATTCTCCTTTGCTCCTCTTACTTTAATGAATTCCTGTTTCATTCCAACTAATATTATACCATTTTACCAACCTGGTTGGCGAGTTTTACTTTATGTAGAGAGCTTTGAGGGTCGTTTTTAATCGATTTTTAATATTACTATCGACATAATTGAAGGAGTAGTGAAATTCTCTTTTCTTCTTGATATAATCATTCAAATAGATATTGCACCTGTAGCTCAATTGGATAGAGCAACGCACTCCTAACGCGTAGGTTGTCAGTTCGATTCTGGCCAGGTGCGTACTTCATTCTGTGGACATGCTGTAAATATAGTAATATTAAAAAAGTGAGAAAAGTGTTCTTTCTCTTTAGTATAACAAGGAAAACAGGCTGACCAGGTTGGTTGTTTTGATTATTGTATTTTGTATTGGTTAATTACAAAATTTCCTTCTGCATCGTTCTCGAATGTGAGTATTATGTTCTTTGAGGATTCAATACTGTAGAAGAGAATCTCATTTGCAGGGAGGACTTCAATCTCATTATCCCCATCCTTTTCTGCCACATATAATTTATCCTCTTTTACATATGAGAAATATGTCGAGTTGTCTACCCATTTGATATTGTTCTCCTTTGTCGCTTTCGTAAATGGTAACAAACCTGTCTTCTCCACAGGATTTTCCGACTTTTTCTTAAATGTAAATGTCTTTAATGAATTTTCACTTTCAAAGAGAAAACTCTTGTTGTCTCTTGAAAACTCTAAGATCTTGGAAGGATATGGGTTTATCATCATGTATGTTCGGCTCTCTATATCATACCAATATGCTGCTGAAGTTGTTGTAATGAAGACTCCCTTGATATCTGGATTTACTAAGAAAGATGTAATCTCCCCAACAGTCTGGGTATTAATGATTGAATTGGTAAATGGAATGTAATTAAAAAGGCCCGTTCTGTAATATTCTATATATTTTGGATCCTTCTGCATACTTATATTACTTATTAAATATGCATCACCTGTTCCTTCCAACCTAGACTGTTCAATAGCATATGTATATACAGGGTCATCTTCTTTCGTTAGATTTCTTAGCATATAGAAATTACTATTCTTGTCCGTTTCCCAGATATACTCAATGCCTTCTTTCTTCTGTAAAAGGGAGTAGGTTATCTCAGAAGTGACATCGTATGAGAGGATATCATCTTTGGAAACCAACATAAGATGCTTGCTATCCTTTGCCCATTCTATTTCATAACCCTCCCTTGTAGTAAGGCTTAATGGCTTTGCTGATTCAAGTGTAAATACAGAAGAAGTGTTAATTAAATATCTCTCTCTTCCTTCTGCTTTTGGAATTGTTAGAAATGCAAAATTTCCATTTGGTGAAAGTGTGAGCTCGAAATCTTTACTAGGTGTTGTCCATATTGTATTTGGATTATTGGTTAGGTCGAGTAATCCATTTTGGAGTTTATATCTCAATAATGAATATGTGGAATCAGCTTCTTGCAGAAGAATTAGTGCAATATTTCCATCTTTGTTTATCCAATAGTTAATGAGAGTTCTTTCAGAACCCCACCTGATACTTTTTTCTGGTTCTTCTAAAAGCATCCATGGAATGACAATTGCATTTGTTTCTGGTAATACTCGAACTCTCTTTTCCCATGTATGGTATCCTTTCTTTTCTGCCCTGACATCATGTATTCCTGGATGTACTCCTTTCCCCTTTGTAGTTTTTCCAATCTGTTCGCCATCTATGTATATATCTGTTAGTATTGGTCTTGTTGTTACCGTTATTACCCCATTTTGCTTTACGGAATTATTTGAAAGATCAAAGGAGTAGCCTTTTGCAAAGAAAAAGAGTACGAGAGATAGTGTGATTACCAAGACAGAAGATATGATAGGAATGATTTTTAACCAATCAATGGGTTTCTTTTCTGAGTTTTTTTTCTTTTCCATATTGCTGGTTTGAGTATAGCATAATAGGGAAAAAGTTGTTAGAATACAATCATGGAAAACAGAAAGAGAATCCTTACTGGGGATAGGCCAACGGGGCAGATGCACATTGGTCATCTGAAGGGGAGTTTGGAAAATAGGGCGAAGTTTCAAGAGGAGTACGATTCCTTTATTGAGATTGCAAATATTCAAGCTCTTTCAGATAATTTTAATAACCCTTCAAAGGTTAGGGAGAGTGTTTATGAACTTCTCTATGACTACTATGCGGTAGGTATCGATTTTGATAAGTCCCATGTATTCATACAGAGTGAGGTTCCTGAGATTAATGAGATATTCATATATTTAGCAAATTTTACAACGGTACAGCAGATTCAGCATAATCCTACGATAAAGACAGAGATGGTACAGAATGATTTTGAGAAATCCACACCATTAGGTTTCTTTATGTATCCAATTCACCAGGCGGCAGATATTTTAATGGTAAATGCAGATTTGGTACCTGTTGGAAAAGATCAGGCACCAATGATTGAAGATGCAAGATTGATTGCGAGGAAATTCAACAAAACTTATGGGGTAGAGATATTCAAGCAGCCAAAAGCACTTTTTGGTGTTGATGTAAATGTCCCTGGGATTGATGGGAATGCAAAAATGGGAAAGAGTCTACATAATGGTATATATCTTGCTGATACGGAAGAGGAACTTAGAAAAAAGATATTTAAAGTATATACGGACCCAAATAGGATACATGCTACAGATCCTGGGAATGTTGAGGGTAATGTTGCTTTTGCATATCTAGATCTGTTTGGGAATGATAGTCGAAAGAACGAGATAGAGGAGATGAAGGAGAGATACAGAGAGGGAAATATAAAGGATGTTGAAGTGAAGGAGAGATTGTTTGAAATTATGAATGCATACCTTTCTCCGATTCGTGAAAGAAGGAAAGAGGGCGAGAAGATGAGGGACGAACTTATGAAAAAAGCTCTAAGAGGGAGCAGAGAGACATCTGAGATTGCAAAGGAAACAGTAAAGAAGATGAAGGAAGCAATGTTGATAGATTTTGATAGTAATTAACTTGTAGTTTTCAGCAGATGGTAGGTAAGAAATTAGGAATAGATTTAGGGACTGCAAATTCTGTGGTTTTTGTGCAGGGTGAAGGAATTGTTCTTACAGAGCCGACGGTTGTCGCTATTGACCTTGATAATGTTACCGTTATTGCTGTAGGGAAGAGAGCTAAGGAAATGATTGGAAAAACGCCAGATAATATTGTCGCGAAAAGACCACTTCGAGAAGGAGTTATTGCAGATTCTAGAATTGCAGAGGCTCTTCTTAGGCATTTCTATGACAAAGCACTTGGCAAGGCGAGATTTTTCAAGCCAGATGTTGTAATTAGTGTTCCTGCAGGTATTACATCTGTAGAGGAGAGGGCTGTACTCAAAGCTGCAAATAATGTTGGATCAAAGACAATAACTCTGTTGCCTGAGCCTCTTTTGGCAGCTCTTGGTGCAGGTCTTCCAATCCATACATCTTCTGGAAATATGATTGTAAATATGGGAGGTGGGACGACAGAAGTTGCCGTTCTTTCCCTTGATGGTATTGTGAAGTATGAGTCTCTGCGTGTTAGTGGTGATGCATTGAATGAATATATCATTTCATATATGCGAAAGAAAAAGGGTGTTTTAATTGGTGAACAGACAGCAGAGAATATTAAGATAAAGATAGGCTCTGCACTAGAGGTTAAGGATCCTAAGGAAATGGAAGTTAGAGGAAGGGATGTTGGTGGTGGTATGCCTAAGTCCATTGTGGTAGATTCTAATGATGTTGCCAAGGCAATTGCTTTCCCTCTTAAGAATATTATTCAGGCAATAAAGAAGGTTTTAGAGGATACACCTCCAGAACTATCGGCAGATATTATAGACAGAGGTATGGTCCTCAGTGGTGGAACAGCGAATTTAAGAAACTTAGACAAACTTCTTTCCAGAAGCACTGGTGTTCCTGCACATGTTGCAGATGAACCTCTTTTCTGTGTTGTAAAAGGTACTGGTATTGCATTAGAATTGTTAGCAACGGGTGAAAGAAAGTTCTCATTTAACAAAGAGTTCAGAAGATAGTTATAATAGTAAACATATGGCAATATTTGAAAAAAAGAAAAAAGAGATGACATTGAAAGAGGTTACAGCTCTTCTTGAGCAACTTCGTCTTCCAACAGCTCTTGTTTTTACACCTCTTAATCTTCAAGCAGAGAAGAAGAAGTTTTTTAGTTCCGATACATACGAGCCATATTTTAAGTATAGGATTGTAAAGAATAATAATGCGGAGATTTTGGATAAGCTTTCGAAAGTTGAGGTGATTTCAGATGTAGATCCTAGAATTTCGAAATTTTATA